>NZ_JBJTMK010000107.1:0-7697 GCF_046070465.1 Candidatus Planktophila sp.
TTTGGTTCAGGAATGGCTGCAGCTTTTGCTTCACTCGCCTGCATCGTTGAAGCCGGAGATCACATCGTTGCCTCAGCAGCCATGTTCAGTTCATGCCACGTGATCATTACCGAAATTTTGCCTAAGTGGGGCGTCACCTACGAGCTTGTGAAGGCAAATGATCTTGCTGCGTGGGAGCAAGCGCTCTCAAAGCCAACAAAGGCTGTATTCATTGAAACGCCAAGTAATCCACTCATGGAAATTACTGATATCCGTGCTGTCAGCGACTTGGCTCATAAAGTTGGCGCAACTGTAATTGTCGATAACGTGATGGCCTCACCTGTCTTACAGCGTCCGCTCGAACTTGGCGCCGATGTTGTCATGTATTCGGCAACAAAACATATTGATGGTCAGGGCCGCGTTCTTGCCGGTGCACTCCTTGGTTCATTCTCATACATCCAAGAGAAGCTCCTTCCCTTTACTCGACATACCGGTCCTGCCCTCAGCGCATTTAATGCATGGGTTCTTCTCAAGTCGCTTGAGACTATGGATATGCGTGTTCAACGTATGAACGAGAATGCACAAGCGATTGCAGAATTCCTCGAAAAGCATCCTGGAATTAAGAGCGTGAAGTATCCAGGTCTTGATTCGCATCCAGATCGTGCCGTAATCAAGAAGCAGATGACCGGTGGTGGAACGACAATCGGCATCGAATTTAACGGCTCGCAGAAGGATGCCTTTAAGTTCATGGATGCCCTGCGCATTATCGATATCTCTAACAACCTTGGAGATAGCAAATCATTGATTACCCACCCAGCATCGACAACGCACCGTCGATTGTCACCTGATGTTCAAGCAGAGATGGGCATTACGCCTTCAGTCTTGCGACTTTCCGTAGGACTTGAGCATCTCAATGACTTGATCAAGGATTTGGATCAAGCGCTTAAGAGCTGAGCAACTACCAACAAAATTGAGAGCAAGGTCAAGTAAGTAATTGACCAGTGGAAGATTCCACCCGCAACTTTGTTGTAGTTATCTGAATTCTCTTTCAGGGCAAAGAGTTGGAAAGTAAATACTGCACCGAGAGCAACTGTCGCCATGAGTGTCCAGACCGGAAGTTCTGCTAATTGAATAAGGGCAGTTGAACAGATAACCATCGCGATTGTGTGGAACCACATCTGGCCAATGACATTTGCTCGAGTTGCAACAGATGGCAACATGGGAATTCCTGCCGCTGAATAATCATCTTTGTATTTAATTGCAAGCGCCCAGAAATGTGGCGGAGTCCAGAAGAAAATCACCAAGAAGAAAGCGAGCGGAACAAGAGACAATGAATTTGTTACTGCTGCCCAGCCAATGAGGACGGGCATGCAACCTGCGGCTCCGCCCCAGACAATGTTCTGCGAAGTATTTGGTTTGAGCGCAATCGTATAAATAACAACGTAGTACGCAATGGCAACCGCTGTAAGAATTGTGGCAAGAACCGTTGTAAAAATATAAAAGATTACGAGCGAGAGAGCTCCGATTGCAATAGCAAAAATTGTCGCCTGGGTGCGTGTAACTGCACCGGTAACGATGGGGCGCTTTGCTGTGCGCTTCATCAATTTATCGCGCTCGGATTCAATCACCATATTGAATGCATTGGCCGATCCGGCTGCCAGGGTTCCACCACAGAGAGTCCAAGCCAAGAGCGCCAAGGATGGGAATCCGCCTTGAGCCAGAACGACCGCCGGGACCGTGGTGATGATCAAGAGCTCAACCACGCGGAGCTTCATGAGATCGATATAGGCGCGCAGGGTCGTCACACGCTTAGCCTATTACGCGATTGGCAGGGTACTTCACGCTAGTTCTCAGTGCTTTCACAGAGAGATTCCTTACTTTTAGGCCATAGCAAGGAGCAATCAAAGGAGCGAACGATGACACAGGAATCACAGCCACAGAAGCCAGGATGGTTTGAGCTCGTCGATGGCGATGCCCCATCCGCTCAGGTCACTAAGGTCAACAAGGTTCTCCCGATAGCTGCCGTACTGGTTACAGGTGCGGTGATTGCGACAGGCGCATTCTTCGCAAACGCTTCCGAGAATACTCAGAGCAGCAGTCAAAGCGCACTAGCCTCTGTCGCCACAGTTGATAATTCGACTGCAACACAAACTGCAGAACCAGCAGCTTCAGCTACACCTTCTGCGCCGACTGGTGTCACTGCACCAGGTATTCAAGATCCAACGCAAGGTGGAGTAGCCAAGTCTGGTCACGATGGCGATGAATATGGTGATGACGATGACTATGGTGATCGTCCTAATCACGATGGCGATGATCATGAAGGTCGTGAGCACCACGAACGTGGTGAAAGAGCTTAATTAATTTGTAGCAGTAACCGATTCGCTTGAGGGAGCGGAAGGTAGTACGGGTAATAGTGGTGCATTGCGTTGGACTTCTAAAGGTGTAGCTATCATTCCAAGAATCCGATCCACTGTTGCCCGTACTTTCTTTGTTACCGAATAACTCTTGCTATGTCGATCTGCAATGATGACAAAAATATATTGATGGTCGCCTGATTCAACATATCCTGCAAGATTGGTTGTTCCGTTGAGCGTTCCTGTTTTCGCTTTGACTAATCCCACTGCAGTAGGTGCCGTTTCAATAAATCGATGTTGCAGAGTTCCCGTTACTCCCCCAACAGGTAATCCTGATATCAGTGGAATGAACTTAGGATCGTGATAAATCACCATTAATAGCTGAGAGATTTGACGTGCAGTCACTCGATTCTCTTTAGACAAACCGCTGGCATCTTTGACGACGAGATGAGAAGTACTGATTCCCATCTCTGTCAGCATGGTGGCAAAAGTGAGTGCTACGCCTTTATCATCGAGAGTATTGCCAGCTGCGGCTGAGGCCAATCTTGCTACGCGTTCTGCGAGCAAGTTATCGCTCCAGGTAAGTGTCCAATCTATGATTTTCTGCAAAGTGGGAGAAGTTGAGGTCAGAATTGCTTCACCAGACTTCTCTATCGCAACTTGGCCAGTAACGCGCTTGAGCGGAATCGAAAGGTGGCGATCTCGCAAGAAGCGACTGATATGTGCCCGGACGCCGGTACCTCGGGTGCGGTCACTGGCGTTCCCGGCCGCGCCGCACGAGCACCGTTGCGAGCACTCCGAACACGACCGCCCAGACGGCCACGTTCGTGATCGGCAGCCACAGAGGGTCGCGCGACCCGTCGGGCAGGAAGCCCTCGGTGAGCGGGTAGCGGGCCAGGGCGGCATACCCGTAGAGGGGGGTCAGCTTGGCGAACGAGAGCAGCGCGCCCGACAGGGGGATGAAGAGGTTGCCCAGGAAGGCGAAGATGACGAGGGTGCCCGCGGCGGCGCCGACGGCCGCCTCGGAGCGGAACGCCGTGCCGATGAGGAGGCCGTAGAGGGCGAAGACCGACGAGCCGACGAGCACGAGCGCGGCGCTCAGGGCCCACGCACCCGCCGACCCCTTGGCGCCGGTCACCGCGCCGAGGAGGTAGGTGAGCAGGATCGGCACGGCCGCGACCGTCATCGCGATGAGCGCCTTCATGGCGATGTACGAGCTGTCGGCGAGCGGCGTCAGTCCCAGCTGGCGGCCCCAGCCCTGCACCCGTTCGACCGCGGCGTTGCCACCGATGCTCGTCGTCGCCGTGACGGCCCCGTATGCCGCCATGCTGATCATCACGTACATGGCGACGTTGCCGTTGCCGATGTCGGCGCTCTTGGCGTCGACGGTCGATCCGAAGATCAGGTAGAAGAAGGCCGGCAGCACGGCGGTGAAGAACATGCCTGCCCAGTCGCGCGTGATCCGGCGCATCTCGAGCAGCGTGAAGGTCGCGTTCATCGGACGAGCTCCTGGTCGTGGTGCGCGGGGTGATCGGGATGGTCGCCCCTGGCGTCGGCGGCGCCCTTCCTGTCGTCACCGGTGAGGGCCATGAAGGCCTGCTCGAGGCCGGCGGTGACGATCTCGAGGTCGCTGCCGCCGAGGTCGCCCAGCAGCAGCCGGGCCACCGCGTCGGAGTCCGTCGCGGTCACGACGACACGCGAACCGCGCTCGTCGACCGCGCTCACGCCGTTCGTCGCTCGCAGGGCTGCGAAGGCTTCGGCCCGGAAACTGTCCGGCAGGGTCGCCGACACGGTGCGACCGCTGCCGCGCGAACGGATCTCGGCCGTCGTGCCGTCGGCCACGATGCGACCACCGGCGATGAGGACGATGCGGTCGGCGAAGGCGTCGGCCTCCTCGAGGTAGTGCGTCGCGAAGACGACCGTGCGGCCGGCGCTGGCGTCGGCGTGCATGGTGTCCCAGAAGTCCCGGCGGGCCGTGACGTCCATGCCGGCCGTCGGCTCGTCGAGGATGAGCAGGCGGGGGTCGGGCAGCAGGGCGAGCGCGAACCGCAGTCGCTGCTGCTCGCCGCCCGAGCACTTGGACACCCGGCGGTCGGCGAGCGTCGTCAGCCCCGCACGGCCGATGACCTCGTCGACCGGCGAGTGGGCGGCATACGTCGAGGCGATCATGCGGACCGTCTCGCGGACGGTGAGGTCGCGCAGCAGCCCGCCGGTCTGCAGGACCGCCGAGACGGCCCCGGAGACCACGGCCTCGCGGGGGCGGATGCCGAAGACCTCCACGGTGCCGCTCGTCGGCTCTGTGAGGCCGAGCACCATGTCGAGGGTCGTGGTCTTGCCGGCACCGTTCGGGCCGAGGAACGCGACGATCTCGCCCGGCTCGATGCGCAGGTCGATGGCGTCGACGGCGCGCACCTCGCTGTCGCGGGAGCCGCGAGCCGGCGCGAAGGTCTTCACGAGGCCACGCAGCTCGATGGCCGGCGCGGTCGCTGTGGTCTGTGTGCTCACGCTGTCACTCTCCCAAGCCGGGACACCCCTCGTCAGGTGCAATGGTCACGACCTGCACGTGACAGTTGTCATGGCGTCCGGCTGGTGCCGGCGTACAGGAGACTGGTGCGCATGGCGCGCTTCTCCGTCGTGGTCGAGACCGGTCTTCCCGCCGACGAGGCGTGGCGGCGCCTGCTCGACCTGCGGGCCCACACCCGCGTCATCCCGCTGACCACGCTGCGGGGTGAGGTGCTCACGGCCGACGGGCTGCAGGCGGGCTCCCGGTTCGTCGCTCGCACCGCCATCGGGCCGCTCGGCTTCGACGACCGGATGGTGGTGGACCAGATCGCCGCGCCGTTCGACGGTAGCGCTGGGTCCGCGCGGATCCGCGAGGAGGGCAACGTCGTTCGCGGGCAGATCGACGTGGCCGTCCTGCCCACGCCCGCCGGCTCCCGGGTCCAGTGGGAGCAGGCCATCCGGGTGCGTCCGGTCCCCGCGCTGCTCGACCCGGTGGTCGCGCTCGTCGCCCGCCTCGCCTACGGCACGACGATCCGTCGCCTGCTGCGCGGCTGAGGCCGCCGCCCCGCACGACGGCTCCGCAGACCATCCGGTCGGGGCGGCGGCGCCGAACGACGGTGCATGACACGACTACGCCTCGCCCTGTGCGGGATCCTCGCCGCGGTGGCGGGCATCGCCGCCGGCCACCTCGTCGCCGGCTTCGTGTCACCCGCGGCGTCACCGGTCCTCGCCATCGGCTCGACCGTCATCGACCTCACGCCGACGCCCGTCAAGGAGTGGGCGATCGCGACGTTCGGCACCGCCGACAAGGTGGTCCTGCAGGGGTCGGTGCTCGCCGGCACGCTGGTGCTCGCGGCCGTCGCGGGGCTTCTGACCCGCCGACGTATGCCGGTCGGCGTCGCCGTGATCATGCTGCTCACCGCGCTCGCGGGTGCCGCTGCCCTGCTCCGGCCCGCCGCCAGCCCGCGTGACGCACTACCGGCGGCCGCGGCGACGGTCGTGGGCGTCGTCGTCCTCGTCGTGCTGCGGCGCCTGGCCGAAGCGCCGCGCGTCGCCCCCGGCGGTCTCGCCCGACGCCGGTTCCTCGGCGGGGCGGCCGGGGTGGCGGCCCTGTCGGTCCTCGCCGCGGCGGGCGGACAGCTGCGCGCCGGGGCCCGCGCCGCGAGGAAGCTCGTGCTGCCTCGGCCGGCTGAGGCCGCCGCTCCACTGCCGCGTGGGCTCGAGGCGACAGTGCCGGGCATCAGCCCACTGCAGACCCCGACCGAGAAGTTCTACCGGATCGACACCAACCTCATGGTGCCGCAGGTCGACGTCGAGACCTGGCAGCTCGAGGTCGACGGCATGGTCGAGCGACCCTTCACGATGACGTTCGCGGAGCTCACCGCCATGCCGCTCGTCGAGCGCGACATCACCATGACGTGCGTCTCCAACGAGGTCGGCGGCTCCTACGTCGGCGCGGCCCGCTGGCTCGGCGTCCGCCTCACCGACCTGCTGGACCGCGCCGGCGTCACGGGATCGCCCGACCAGCTGCTCAGCACCGCGGTCGACGGCTTCACCATCAGCACCCCGCTCGCCGCCGTCCGCGACGGCCGCGACGCCATGGTCGCCGTCGGCATGAACGGCGCCCAGCTCAGTGACGTCCACGGCTTCCCCGCCCGCCTGGTGACGCCCGGACTCTACGGCTTCGTCGGTGCGACGAAGTGGCTCACCAAGCTGACGCTGACCACGTATGCCGCGCAACAGGCGTACTGGACCAAGCGGCAGTGGGCGACCGATGCCCCCGTCAGGACGAGCGCCCGAATCGACACGCCGGCGCCCCTGTCGACGATCCGTGCGGGACGGGTCGCGATCGGCGGGGTCGCGTGGGCGCAGCACCGGGGCATCGGCCGGGTCGAGGTCAAGGTCGACGACGGGGCTTGGCAGCCAACGAAACTCGGACCCGACGTCGGCGTCGACTACTGGCGGCAGTGGTACTTGCCGTGGGACGCCGCGCCCGGGCTGCACCGGCTCTCGGTCCGCGCTACCGACCGGCAGGGCCGCGTCCAGGAGGCCGAGCGAGCGACGCCGTTCCCCAGCGGGTCGAGCGGCATACAGGAGGTCGTGGTGACCGTCACCTGACGCCAGTCCGTGAGAAGCCGAAACGAAAAAGGTTGTCCTGCAAGCAATCCAGAAGTGCGAGCGCACCGAACTACCTCTGACTGCGCACCACCCCCACACACCAGGAGTGATCCAGATGAAGACCATGAAGACCCGCACCGGGCTCGTCGCCCTCGCCATCGCCCTGCCGCTCGGCCTCGCCGCTTGCGGCAGCTCGACCGACAACACGGCCTCTGCCGGCGCTGGCAACACGCCCGCTGCGAGCTCGTCCGCCACGTCCGACGCCATGACCCCGACGCCCTCGGAGACGATGAGCTCGTCCGAGTCGATGGACGCCGCGTCCGCGGTCTTCGGTGAGGGCTGCGCGGCCGTGCCGAAGGACGGCAAGGGCTCGTTCAACGGCATGGCCACCGACCCGGTCGCCACCGCCGCCGGCAACAACCCGCTGCTCTCGACGCTCGTCACCGCCGTCAAGGCCGCCGGGCTCGTCGACACGCTCAACTCGGCCCCCGAGATCACCGTCTTCGCGCCGGTCAACGACGCGTTCGCCAAGATCCCCGCGGCCGACCTCAAGAAGGTGCTCGCCGACAAGCCGACCCTGACGAAGATCCTCACGAACCACGTGGTGGCGGGGAAACTGTCGCCTGACCAGCTGGCCGGCACGCACCAGACCCTCGCGGGCACGAAGCTGACTGTGGCAGGCTCCGGTCAGGACTTCGTCGTCGGCAAGGAGAAGGCGAAGGTGCTCTGTGGCAACGTGCCCAC
>NZ_JBJTMK010000108.1:0-5039 GCF_046070465.1 Candidatus Planktophila sp.
CGGACGAAGCGATGGTGAGCGGTTATCAAAGACAACTAGTTCATATTCAGATTCAGGAATTTCAGTAAGGAGCTCACCTGTTGTTGGGCAGAGCGGGCATAACTCTTTAGGCGGCAAAAAGATGCGACCTTGGCGGTGAGCAGCCATAGCAACCCACTCATTGACCAATGGATCGAGGCGGAGTTCACCGATCCCTGGCTGCTCTTCCTTCTCGCGATGATCTGCAACTGTGCGAGATTGCCCTGCAGTGTCGTAATAGCGAATAGTGCGACCATCGTTCATGGTGCGATCGGTACGAATGACGCCTGCTGAGAGCTCTTTAATCTCGTTCATAGTGGCGTAAGCCTATCTCGGCTACGCCCAATTAAGGGTGCGTTCGATTGCCTTCTTCCATCCGGCATAGCCCACAGTGCGAGTCTCCTCCGATGTTGTTGAATTCCAGCGACGAGATTGCTGCCATTGTTTCTTCAATTCATCAGTATTCGCCCAGACTCCAACAGCAAGGCCGGCTGCATATGCAGCACCAAGAGCGGTGGTCTCTGTAATAAGAGGACGAGTGATATCGATTCCCATGATGTCTGCCTGCATCTGCATGCAAAGAGAGTTGGAAGTAATTCCACCATCGACTCGCATCTCGGTCATTGGAACACCAGAATCTGCAACCATGGCATCCATTACATCGCGAGTTTGATAACAGATTGCTTCAAGAGCGGCGCGTGCAAGGTGTGCCTTAGTTGCTGCACGAGTTAGTCCGACAATGACACCGCGCGCATCGCTGCGCCAATATGGTGCAAAGAGACCAGAGAACGCCGGAACAAAGTAAACGCCTGCAGTATCAACTACTGATGATGCCAGTGCTTCAGTATCGGTAGCATGAGTGATGATTCCTAATTGATCGCGCAACCATTGGATTGCAGAACCTGTGACAGCAACTGATCCTTCTAGGGCGTATCGTGCTGGTTGATCACCAAATTTGTAGCAAACAGTTGTAAGCAAACCATTTTTGGATCGGAAAATATCTGTGCCGGTATTAAGAAGTGCAAAGTTTCCGGTGCCATATGTTGTTTTCGACTCACCGCGATCGAAACAAACCTGACCGACCATCGCCGCTTGTTGATCGCCCAAGATTCCAGCGATAGGAACTGCAGCGCCGAGTGGACCATGTGGTGTTGTGTGGGCGTAGATCTCGGATGAAGATTTGATTTCAGGAAGTACTGATCGAGGAATCTGCAGAATCTCGAGAAGCTCGGAATCCCAATCAAGAGTTTCAAGGTTCATCAATAAAGTACGGCTGGCGTTGGTGACATCGGTGAAATGAGCGCCACCTTGTGTTCCGCCTGAAAGGTTCCAGAGTAGCCAACTATCGATTGTTCCAATCATCGCAGTGCCATTGTCGCTTGCAGTTCGAACCGCAGCAGAATTTTCGATAAGCCAGTGCATTTTGCTGCCCGCAAAATAAGGAGCAACAGTGAGGCCGCTCTTATATGTCAGCGTGGTGCGAGATTGTTCGGAGAGACCTTCAAGATAGGAAGCGGTGCGAACATCCTGCCAGACGATCGCGTTATGAAGTGGCTGGCCGGTAGCTGCATCCCATGCCACTGTGGTCTCACGCTGATTGGTGATTCCAATGGATGAAAGCTGCGATCCAATGAGGTTTGCCTGTTTGAGAGCGCCTGCAATGACCTCTTGAACTCGATCCCAGATTTCCGCCGCATCATGTTCGACCCAACCGGCTTGAGGAAGCATCTGTCGATGTTCTAATTGATGTTGGCCAACGACTTTTCCGCCCTGATCAAAAATCATAAAGCGAGTGCTACTGGTTCCCTGGTCCAAACTGCCTACGAATGCCATATCCTTAAGCCTACTCACACTCTCAGGAAATCGGTATAGCCGCCATGTTTTCATCAGAACTCAGCCCTGAACAACGCGATGCTGCAATCAGCACCTTGGCGAAAGAGGTATTCGACATCCTTGTCATCGGTGGCGGAGTCACCGGTGCTGGCGCCGTACTCGATGCGGCATCACGTGGCTTGAAAGTTGCCCTGGTCGAAGCCCGCGATATTGCATCCGGAACTTCAAGTCGTTCTAGCAAGTTGATTCACGGTGGATTGCGTTACTTAGAACAATACGATTTTAAATTAGTACGTGAGGCGCTTCATGAGCGCGAGTTGATGGTTTCGTCTCTCAGCCCACACCTCGTGAAGCCAGTGGGATTCCTATACCCACTTCATGAAAAGGCGAAAGATCGTGCCTATGTGGGAGCAGGTCTTGCGCTCTACGACGTACTGCGTGGATTCCAACGCGCCCTTCCATGGCACAAGCACATGTCTCAGAAGAAGATTGCAGAAATTGCACCTTCATTGCGACAAGATATCGTCACTGGTGCCGTGAAGTATTACGACGCACAGGTAGATGATGCGCGCCACACAATGACGATTATTCGCACAGCTCGTCGCCATGGCGCGACGATTGCGACACGAGTCGAAGTTGACCAACTTATTAAAGATGGCAAGAAGGTAATCGGTGCGACGGTCATTGATACCGAGACCGGCAAGAAAATTAAAGTTTCTGCCAAATCCGTCGTCATGTGTGCAGGTATCTGGAGCGATGAGATGCATGCAAAGTTTGATCTCACACCAGGTTATGGCGTCACGATGTCTAAGGGTGTTCATATCGTCGTGCCTGGAGCTGCGATTAAGTCCAACACCGGCATCATTTTGAAGACCGCAGTATCTGTCCTCTTCCTTATTCCTTGGGGTGATAAGTGGATTGTGGGTACAACTGATACTCCTTACGACGGAGATCGTGCACACCCTTATGCAACATCTGATGATGTGCAGTACATCTTGGATCAGGCCAATAAAGTCCTGGAACCACAGCTCAAGCGCGAAGAAATCATCGGCGTCTATGCAGGTTTGCGTCCACTAGTAGCCAACAAAAAAGGTTCTGCAACTACAAAGCTCTCTCGCGAACACACCACAGATCGCAGCGCGCCAGGATTTGTCAGCATCGCGGGCGGTAAATACACCACCTATCGCGTCATGGGTAAAGATGCGATTGATCTCGCAGTCACCGACCTTCGTCGTATTGTGAAAGAGTCAATTACAGAGAAACTTCCACTTGTAGGCGCTGATGGTTATTACGCACTTGCACAACAGAGCACTCAGATCGCCTCTCAGTATGGACTCGAAGAGAAAACGGTTATTCACTTACTCAATCGATATGGATCGTTGATCAGCGAAGTTCTCGAGTTGATTAATGAAGATAAGAAGCTTGGAAAGCCGCTTGCGGCGGACCTTCCATATCTCAAGGCGGAAATCGTTTATGCGGCATCTCATGAAGGTGCCATGAGCGTCGACGATGTAATTTCTCGTCGGACACGTCTTGCTTTTGAGGCGCCTCATGCGGGAGTCGATCTTGCAGATGAGATTGCAACGCTGATTGCACCAGTCTTGGGGTGGAGCGCAAAGGATAAGAAGGATTCAGTTGCTGCTTATAAAGATCAAGTTGCGGCTGAAGTAGAAGCGCTCAACGCGCTCATTAATTCTTAATCTGGTTCTTACAACCGTTTGAAGTCACTGGCCTCGGCGTGGCCTTAGGTGTTGGGCTTGGTGTCGGTGACGGTGCGACGCCTTGAGCTAAAGTAAATGTCACTGGCAGAACAACATCTGCATGAGTTCCTGAAGGATCGTTAAATCGAAGTTCACCATTCCATGTGCCAGGTAAATCTGTCTTGAGTGCAATCTTCCAATAACCACTGGTTGCACGAGTAACTGATTGCGAAAACTTAAACGGTGTCGCATTTGGGCCGGAAACAAATTTCACATCACCGGTAACGACGGGAGAACTATCAGGGCGCAGGACTTGTAGAGAGAAAACCACATATTTGTCAGTTGCGGTAGCAACCATGTAATCCAGTACTGCCGTTGAAGTTTCGTTATGTGGCATCAAATCGGTCTCTTCTGGAACCCATGTGCCCGAGGCCAGTGCAAGGAAGGCTTCTTGTGTACCGCGGAAGACATTGAGATCAAGGCGTGTTCCGGGGACCCCGTACTTAGGTGCGATTCCACAGGAGGTGTACTGCCATACCGTCCATTGAGAATTACAGGACGACGATGTCCATGAATGTACGTAGCAACCAATGTTCTTGAGGCCAGGTTGAGCAGTGGGAATCGCTGGGTTGATGGCGTATTGGGCCAGCCACAGTGGATATTGAGTGAGCTCTGTATCGCGGCTCATCGCACTTTCGAGGAAGGTCGGATACGAATAGAAAATTGGCGTGCGGCCAGTCTTTTCCTTGATTGCGGAGAGAAAAGTCTTTGCCCACAGAGTCACCGCGCTCCTCGAGGCACGTTTTAAACACGATTTATTAGAACGATATCGAACGCAGTTATTTTCAAGATCAAGTGCGTACGGCAGATCCATCTCGTTATAGCCACCTAATGAACCGAGGCGCCAAATTGCCTTCTGAGCCTGCACGGTCGCATCTTGTACAACTGCAGAATTTGTGGAGACATCGGGCAGAACGGCGTAGTGATAGAAGCCGGTATAGATACCTACATCTTGCGCGCCTTTACGGTCTGCTGCTAAATATTTCACTGCCAATCGATCTGAATCTTGGCGAGAGTCCGATGCTTTGATCATGACAAAACGCAGGCCAGCTGCATGCATCTTGGCGAAGTTGATCGGCTTGTCATTGGGATGTTGCCAGCGCGAGATATCTGCACCGTGAATGCGATTGCCAGGTCCTGCCATTGCAAGAATGGATTCAACTGGCGCTGCCTGTGAAGGTGCCGCAGTAATAGGGAAAGAGAGCATTACCGCTGCAGAGAGGGATGCGATTGCCTTCTTCATGGTTTTTTACTTTTCGATGATGACGACAGAGATGCCAAAGACATCACGAATCACGCTTTGAAGTTGAGGTGCCATGCGCAGGCGAGCTTCACGATAATCATGGCCCGTTGCAAGCTTTGCCGGATCTGAAAAATCGAGAGTCAGGCGACCGTTATCAAAAGATTCGAGGCGACCGTCAAAGAAGG
>NZ_JBJTMK010000109.1:0-2596 GCF_046070465.1 Candidatus Planktophila sp.
TATTTGTTATCAGAATATCTACGCCTAATTCCTTGCAGAGTTCAATATCTTCGCCACGATCGACGGTCCAGACTGCTACAGATTTACCAAGTTTCTTTAACTTTGAGATGAGTTCTGGATTGCTGCGGACTTCATTGATGCCTGGACCAATTGATGCCGCTGATGTAAATCGCACCAGGGGCCATAGCGTTTTCTTATTCATGAGAAAAGTAGTGGGGATGTTGGAATTCAAGCGTTGTACTTTCTCGACTGCACTCCAACTAAATGACATCACGGATACATCAATCTTCGATAAAACTTTTCTCGTCTTTAATTTTTCTACGAGAATTTCCTCCACTCGATTTCCGCTGATGACTGGATGTTTTGTTTCAATCAAAACACCTTTCCTCTCAGCGAGAGCAATATCAAGAAAGTGATCAAGGGTGAGAATCTGCGGATATGCGCGTTGCACCTGCGCCATACTCATTTCAGCAATTAATCCATCGTGACCTGCTCGCTCCAGCATCGTTGCGTTATGCCAGAGAACCGGCACTTCATCGCGAGTCAATCGAAGATCGCATTCGAAGCCATCGGCACCTTGCGTCACCGCTGCGCGATAGGCGCTCTCGGTCATCTCTGGATAGTCGGCGCTTGCGCCTCTATGTGCGTAGATGAGCATAAGGGTGAGGGTAGCAAAGGCTTAATGAATAGTGACTACCCCATTACGATGGGCACATGAGCGCGCTCTACTTTGCCACCGCAGCAAAATCTGCCGTTGGTCTGGTGCGCGCCGGTAATGAAGATTCTGCACTGACATCTCGATCACTAGTTGCAGTTGCTGATGGCATGGGTGGCCACGCAGCTGGTGAAGTTGCATCTCGTATTGCAATCACAACACTTGCAAAAGAGTCAGAGGTATTTACTAATAAAGATGTCGATACAGAATCGGCAGATGACTTGTTCTCTTCTTCTCTTTTAACTATCGATACAACCATCTCTGAGTATGCAATCGAAAATCCAGAGCTTGCTGGAATGGGCACAACTCTCTCTGCGCTCTTGCTTCGTGCTGGATCTGTTGCTGCGCTCCATGTTGGAGACTCACGTATCTATCGTTTACGCGGGAATACCTTTGAACAATTGAGTACCGATCACACAGTGATTCAAGAACTTCTTGATCAAGGTGCAATCACAGAAGCTGATGTGGCAACTCACCCACAACGCTCAGTTCTTACCCAGGTATTGATGGGAGATAGTCGCAACCATCCTTCACTTTCTATCTATGAGGCAAAGGCAGATGACCGTTTTCTCCTCTGTAGCGATGGTCTTTCCAATGTTTTAGCTGAGAAAGAGATCAAATCAATCCTCAAGGGCAAGGCTCGAGGGGCCGCAGTCGACGCCTTAGTCGATGCTGCATATATAAATGGTGCACCTGATAATGTCACCGTTATCGTTGCCGACGTTCTCGATAACGATATTCAAGAACCACTCACCTTATTAGGAGCTGCAAAATGATGTCCATGCTCCTCGGTGATCGATATTTATTAGGCGAGATGATCGGCACTGGCGGAATGGCTGATGTCTACATCGCACAAGATCAGCGCCTCTCTCGTGAAGTTGCAGTCAAAATTCTTCGTAGTGATCTTGCAAAAGATCCTGCATTCGTCACGCGTTTCCGTAAAGAAGCAAAGGCTGCTGCTGGTCTCAACCATCCTGGCATCGTCGCTGTCTATGATTCAGGAGAAGAACCTGCGCCATACATCGTGATGGAGCTTGTCGCTGGCCACACGCTGCGCTCTTTGATTCATCAAGGAGAGCGCGTCTCTCTTGAAGATGCACTCTCCATGACTGAACAGGTTCTTGCTGCACTTGAGTATTCACACCAGCGCAATATTGTTCATCGAGATATCAAACCCGCAAATATCATGATTGCAAGTAATGGTGATGTCAAGGTGATGGACTTCGGTATTGCACGTGCGATGGATGATCTTGGGGCAACGCTCACAAGTACCTGGAACGTCGTTGGCACTGCGCAGTATCTTTCACCAGAACAAGCTGTTGGTGATGCAGCAGATGCGCGCAGCGATATTTACTCAACCGGTTGCTTGCTCTTTGAATTGCTGACCGGACAACCTCCATTTAGTGGCGAGACTCCTGTATCTATTGCATACCAACATGTTTCAGGTGAGGTTCCATCTGCACGTGCGATTCAACCGGATCTTCCTGCTGATATCGACACCATTCTTAAGGTTGCACTTTCAAAGAAGCCGGAAGATCGATATCAATCTGCGCAATCAATGCTCGATGATTTACTGCGTGTTCATCGCGGACAAGCGGTCACAACTAAGATTGCAGCAAAGCCATTCTTTACTCGTCGTAGTGCCATGATTTACGGCGGTTCATTCATTGCAGCAATCGCACTATCTATCACTGGATTCCTTCTCAGTGGTACGCAAGAGACCGGTCCACTAATTCCTAACGTGGTAGGCCTCTCTGAAGATCAAGCCCGCGGCCTTCTCGATGGATATGTCATCACTATTAAACGCGCTCATGATGGCGCCATTCCTAAAGATCGCGTTGCTAGCCAGAGCCCGCTTGCAACAACTCACGCTCCTCGTGG
>NZ_JBJTMK010000110.1:0-17141 GCF_046070465.1 Candidatus Planktophila sp.
GTACGGAGGTAGATAGGAACTCCGGCCCAACGCCAGTTATCGATGAAGAGCTTCATCGCAACGAAAGTTTCGGTATCTGAATTATCTGCAACGCCTTCTTCATCAAGGTACCCAACGAACTGGCCTCGAACAACATCGCCCTGCTTGATATCGCGAATAGCTGAGAGGACCTTGATCTTCTCATTCTGCATATCTTCAGAGTTCATGCTGGTAGGAGGTTCCATCGTCAACATTGTGAGAACCTGCAACAAGTGATTTTGTAGAACGTCACGAGTAGCACCAACTCCGTCATAGAACTTTCCACGACCATCGATACCAAAACTTTCAGCCATGGTAATCTGAATATTGGAGACGTAGTTGCGGTTCCAGACAGGCTCGAAGAGTGTGTTGGCAAAGCGGAATACCAAGAGGTCTTCAACTGCTTCTTTACCTAGATAGTGATCAATACGGTAAATCTGTTCTTCCGGAAGAAGCTTCTTGAGCTCGGCATCCAATGATTTTGCAGATTCAAGGTCGCGCCCAAATGGCTTCTCAACGACAACGCGAGCACGCTTTGTAATTCCTACCTCAGCAAGAGCAGCAGTAATTGTTGCAAAGAATTCTGGAGCAATCGCAAGGTAGATAACGGGAAGCTTGTAATCCTTGATTGCTTCGGCGAGCTCTTCAAATGTATCTGGGTTGTTGTAATCGCCCACAATAAGCTGAACTTCATCGCGAATCTTGCGAAGCACTTCTTCATCCGCCTCTGGCTTGCGAGTGCGAATAGCCTCTTCAACATTGTTGCGGAAGACCTCTTGAGTCCACTTTGACGATGCCACACCAATAACTGGCATATCCAATTGGCCAAGCTCTTCTAGATCGTAGAGTGCAGGGAATAACTTCTTCTTAGCAAGATCTCCGGTTGCGCCGAAGAGAACGAGAACATCGGCCTTCATTAATTTTCCTTCGGCTTCTCGTTATGTCCACCAAACTTGTAACGCATTGCGCTGAGGACTCGGTTACCGAATTCATCGTTATTGCGTGATGCAAAACGTGAATAGAGTGATGCACTCAAGACGTGTGCAGGTATACCTGCCTCGATTGCTGCCTGAACTGTCCATCGACCTTCGCCGCTATCGCTCACCTGGGTTGAGTACTCAGTGAGTTCATTGGATTCGTTGAGTGCCTGGGCTGTGAGATCGAGAAGCCATGATGCAACAACAGAGCCTCGACGCCATACTTCAGTAATCTCTGGGATATCGAGGTTGTAAGCAGGTGTCATCTCATCGGCTGCCTCAAAAATTGCAAGTCCCTCTGCAAATGCAGCCATCATTCCGTATTCGATTCCGTTGTGAATCATCTTAACGAAGTGGCCAGAACCGGTAGGGCCGCAGTGCAAATATCCGTATTCGGCTTGTGATGGCTCGCCGGTGCGACCAGGTGTGCGCTCTGCCGCTTCTACCCCTGGGCAGAGAGCTTTAAAGATTGGATCCAGTGACTTCACGACAGCATCGTCGCCACCAATCATCAATGAGTATCCGCGCTCGAGCCCGTAGACACCGCCAGAAGTTCCGACGTCAACAAAATTAATTCCCTTAGCCGCGAGGATTTCTGCATTCTTAAGGTCGTTCTTGTAATAACTATTTCCACCGTCGATGATGGTGTCGCCTGGCGAGAGAACCTCGGCTACAGCAGCGATTGTTGAATCTGTAACGCCAGCTGGGACCATAACCCAGACCGTGCGCGGAGCGGTGAGCTGTGAAGCGAGATCTGCGAGATTGTTTGCTCCGATGGAGCCTTCAGCAGCTAGCGCCCTCACTGAATCTGGCGAGACGTCGTAGACAACGGATGTGATGTTGTGACGGTGGAGGCGACGCACGATATTTGCGCCCATTCGACCGAGTCCGACCATGCCAAAAGTAGTTGTGCTCATGGGAGGCGATTCTAGGGGATGAAGTTACTCAGCGAAGAATGCAGCTTGGTCGACGATCAGGCGTGTGCGAGCCTTAGCGCTGACATAGCTGGCGGGTATTGATAAATCACCTTCGATGATTTTTGCAACAGCTTCGGCTTTGCTCTCGCCCGCTGCGACTATCCACACTTCTTCTGCCTCATTGATGAATTTCATCGTAAATGAGATGCGTGATGCCGGAGGTTTTGGCGAATCAGTAATTGCGAAGATATCTCGGCGATCATCTAAATCAGCAACGCCTGGAAATAGCGAAGCGACATGGCCATCTGGACCAACACCTAATATGTTGAGGTTGATCGTGACACCTTTGAGTGCGTCTGCATAGTCAGCAACGGCATCTTCGATAGTTGCTGGTGAATTAGGTGCTAGTGATTCGTGGACTTCGATGTTGGTATTTGTGAGAGTGCCATGAAAAGGCGCTGCATTACGCTCGCTACTTTCGAGCTCTACAAAGCGTTCGTCGCTCCACCAGATATGTAGCCCTTTATACATCTCTGGTGCAGCATTAAAAACAGCAACTAAAGCGTTGGAAATTTGAACCCCAAGAGTTCCGCCAGTAAGAACTAAATGAAATGCGCCATCTGCGAGAAGGCCATTCTCAATCGCAAGCAGAATCTGGGCAGTTACCTCTTCCGCAAGCTCATCAATATCGGAATAGAGTGTGAGGTCGAGTTCGTCTTCGATATCTCCAACAATTTCATCGAATTCATCACTCATTGCCGTTCCCCTCCAAGAAATCCACTGCAGACATTTCGTAAATATCCTCGGGGCCATCGACCTCATCCATCTGCTGACCTATATGGGCGAAGCCAAAACCTTCGATAATTTTCACCGATGCGATATTGCTAGGACTGACTGTATAGCGAAGTGTTGTAACGCCTGGCTGGTTGCAGACCCAGAGCCACATACCTTTGAGCGCCTCTTTTGCATATCCCTTACCCCAGAAGCGCTCATCGAGACCGATACCAATTTCGATCATTCCATCGGCATCAGGAGCTCCATGAAAACTCGTGCTCCCAATTATCTCTTTAGTATGTGCAAGAGTAATAAACCGCAGAAACCATTTATTTTTTTCAGGATCCTCTTTGACTTGAGGAACACGCCAGGGCAAAGGACCTTCGTCATCAATCAGAACTCTATAGGGATTAGAAATATCCCTGCCTGCGATAGCCAAAAGATCGCTCTTGTCATCCATGAGTGAGATGAGGCCATCAGCCGGAATATGGTGAAGTACGAGTCGCGGAGTTGAAATAGAAGTCTGGTGCACTCCGCAAGTATTACCTATCGACTAGATAAGGAAGGTTGACTTCGCTTTTTCCACTGCATCGTGGCGGCCTTCTGCGCCCATCTTCTTATAGAGATTCTTAAGGTGAGTCTTCATGGTGTTCTGCGAGATGTGAAGTTCGCTAGCAATCACTGTGAGAGTTCTTCCGGTTGAAAGTTGTCGCAATATTTCAAGTTCACGCTTTGTGAGCGCCTGTTGAGAAGTTGTCATCGCGCTTCCTCGTTCTTTGATGCGCTCGGCCATAGCCGTTGCTAGTTCTTCGTTATAAACGGTCGGGAATTCATTTGCCACTTTAATGATGAGGTTGCCCATTTGATCGCTTTGGCGCAAAAAGGTCTCCTTTGCTCCAACTAGAGCCCCCATCCTCATCGCCTCCCGCATTGCAGGCAATGCAACGGCTTCGCTATCAATATTGATTGACGCCATCATCAAAGATTTCCAAATTGCCTCGCGCGGAGTGTGCGATGGGAGATTTTTCGCATCTTCATAGAGAACTTTTCTACCTCGGAATTCATCCACGACCATTTTCATCTGATGGGTGAAACGAGTGCGCGGTGCCCTGGCTACTAATTTCTCAAGACGATCAAAATCCTTCAATCGTCGCCTTATATACATTTCGTGAAAGTCAATAAGCGTTGAAAGTTCATTTGTGGCCGGAAAGGTTCCTATCAATTCTCGTGAAGTTTTTACTCGCTCCAAAGCTTCCTTCTCTTGATTGCGACGACAAATTTCTTGGATAACATGGTTATCACTCGCTAAGTACCAATGCCACTGTTTCCACTCAAATGCGAGTTTACGAATTTCTTCAAAGAGCGCCATCGACTCTTGATGCTTGGCAAACTCGATGAGACAGCGAGCTTGAATGTACATCACATCTATCGGCCCGTGATTACCCACAAATCCAAATTTCTGCGATTGTTGATAAACAAGAACAGCAAGTTCATGAGCTCGGCGATACTCACCTTTTTGATGAAGCACCATTGCTTCAACTGACTGCACGAATGTGTGCGAAGTACGCAAGCTAGTCTTCTGAGCCAACTTCTCCAGCTTCCGATAAATTGACTCAACGCGATCTGTGTCATCCCAGATGTAATATTTCGTTGCAAGCAGGCGCAGTAAGTTAATTTGGTCATCTACTCCCAGAAGACAATCGGAATTTCCACTCTTAGAACGCTCGATAGAGTCTTCCAATTGCTCAAACTTTCCCAGTGTCAAGTGCGAATACGACTCAGCGCCAGCCACAAATTGCTGATAAAACTCGGGGTGATCAGCTCCTCCTGAGAGGAGCGATATCTTTGAAATTACGCTCTTTGCGGCTCCAAAATCTAGATTAGCTAAATGACCAACGACTTCCACTGTCGCTCTCTTTAGTTCACCTTCACGCGAAGAATCGCCGGCATTGACAGACCAACGCAAGAGTTCACCGCCCAAACCTTGCGCCTGTTTAGATCTCACTGCATCCGGAAATAACTTACTTATTCGTTCAGCATCGCCAGACTCAAATGCGTGGGTAATTGCAGCGCTGGGCATTCCGATACTTTCAAAATATTTAATGAGCTTCTTATGAATCTCAGCCTTTACATCTTTTCTTTTTCGCAAATTTTCAAGAAATATCTGCTGGATCATCGGTGAAAATACGTATCCCTCTTGAGGGTCACGTGAGTTGGTAAAAATCTCACCTTTTTGCGCAATCGAATTAATGAGATCGAAAGAATATTCTTCACCTAAAATAATTTGAGCCATCTCAAGAGTAAAGCTCTCCAGTACGGATAGTTTTTCGCATGCGCTGACGATTTCTGGCTGGAGCCCTGCTGTCACTACCATTGCCAACGCTCGCAAAGGTTCAGTCTCAGATCCCATCAGCCTCTCAAGATCGATCTGTTCGCCTTGCATCTGAATTTGAGCTCGCAAAAGTGAGGTTGCCGAAGGCCAACCATGCGCAGAAAATAAGATCTTTCGCGACTCATCATTTAATTCTAGGTTCGCATTCGTTGCATACTGTTCAATTTCATCATCGGAAAATCTAAGTTCTCGGGAGGTAATAACTTTCAAGTTTCCTCGTGATGCACACGTAGAATAGATTTCCTCAATATTCTCGCGACGGATTGCAATAAAGTGGATATTGCTGGGAAATTGCTCGATTAACTTTATTTCAATATCTACATCCGCTAGGGAATCGTTTCGCAAACTGTCTAGAACATAAATGTATTCGCGGCCAGTTTGGAGAAGTTCATTGCCCCATCGACGCACAACTTCAGTTGGCCTTAATGGTTGTTCCTTCTCAAACCAAGGGGCAAATCCTGCAATCAAATGGCGAGTAGCTGCTATCAGCATCGCAGACATTTCATTGATGGTGTCACCATTGGTAACAGTCATCCAGATAACGCCCTTGCTCTGATACTGAACCCACTCAGCAATCAACGACGATTTGCCATATCCACCGGGAGCGATGACCAATGTGGTTCCGGAAGATTCATTCTCTATCAGTGGAAAGAGGTGCTTCCGGGAGAGATTGCCGGCGGGCAAGGTGGGAGTAAAGGTACGCGAGAGCGTGATACCTAAGTCCTTCTCGCTCACCATGGGTGAAGGCTCTCGCATAAGCCACTCAGAGAGAAGGGCAAATCACCCCGAACGGGGTGAGATAGCAGGGTGAAGTTAGGCGACCGCGTCGAAGGCTTCAGCGAGGACGCCGAGGGCATCCTTGAGAAGTTCATCGGTAATCACCAAAGGTGGCAAGAAGCGGATGACGTTTCCATATGAACCAGCGGTCAAGATCAAGACGCCTTTGCTCTGGCAGTACTTGATGACCTTTGCCATGAGTTCGGTGTTGGGATCTTTGCTACCCGGCTTCACAATTTCAATTGCGATCATCGCACCGCGTCCACGGATTTCGCCGATCTCTGGATGCTTTGCTGCAATCTCACGCAGTGACGTTGTCATGATTTCACCGAGATGGCGAGCGCGCTCAACGAGCTTCTCGCTCTCGATGATTTCGATAGCCGCAAGTGCTGCCGCACATGCGATTGGATTTCCACCATAAGTGCCACCGAGTCCACCAATGTGCGAAGAATCCATAATCTCTGCGCGAGCAGTAACTGCTGCAAGTGGAAGTCCACCCGCGATGCCCTTTGCTGTGACGATCATGTCTGGTTCGACATTCTCGTCGTTGACGGCAAACCAATCACCAGTTCGTGCAAAGCCTGCCTGAACTTCATCAGCAATAAAGACAATCTTGTTCTCTGTTGCAAACTTTGAAAGTCCTGGAAGAAAACCCTTCGGTGGAACGATGAATCCACCCTCACCAAGGATTGGCTCAATCAAGATAGCTGCAACGTTATGTGCGCCAATCTCCTTCTCAATCTTGGTAGTAACCATCTTCAAAGCATCTTCAGTAATGGTTGCCTGATCACCTACCCAGCGATATGGATATGGCATCGGCATACGATAAATCTCATTAGCAAATGGCCCGAAACCTTCCTTGTAAGGAATGTTCTTCGCAGTAAGTGCCATCGTGAGATTAGTACGACCGTGGTAGGCATGTTCAAAGACAACGATTGCAGGGCGCTTTGTGTAGTGGCGTGCAATTTTGATTGCATTCTCAACTGCTTCAGCGCCAGAGTTCTGCAAGATTGACTTCTTCTTAAAGTTTCCTGGAGTCAAGCGATTCAGAGCTTCGCACACTTCGATGTAGCCCATATATGGAGCGGTAGTGAAGTTTGTATGTGTAAATGCAGCGACAGCTTCTTGCACGCGCTCGACAACGAGAGGTGCGGCATTACCAACGTTTGTTACACCGATACCTGAACCGAGGTCGATGATGCGGTTGCCATCGATATCTTCAAGGATTGCATCAGATGCACGTTTGATAATGACGGGAATCGCAGTTCCTAGTCCCCCAGACACTGCCTCTTTACGACGCTGCATTGCTGCAGTTGAAAGTGGCCCTGGAATCTCAGTGGCCAAATGGCGTGATTGTGGGAGTTTTTCTGTCATAGGGAAAGTCTAGGGCCTTATGAAATGTGCGCTAGCCCAAGTGTTATTGGCATCAAGATAGACTTCCCAACATGAGTGACCTCCGCAACAGCACACCTCTTCTCGATGCTTACCTCTCTTACTTTGAAAGCGTTCGTACTCCATTCACGATTCCAGGGCACAAACAGAAAGCCGGTCGACTCGATAGCGGTCTTGGAGCCGTGGTGGATAGCGATACGCCTCTCTATGGAGGTCTCGATGAAATTAAGCTCACCAACCAAACTTTGAAGAAAGCTGAGAAGTTAGCCGCAGATCTCTGGGGCGCTGACTTTGCGCGATTTTCAACGGGTGGGGCTACGCATGCCAACCAAGCAATCGTTCTGGCACTTGGAGCACCTGGTGACATGGTCGCAATTTCGCGTACTGCACATCGATCTATTTTGAGCGCGCTCGTTCTCGCAGGCCTCGAACCAATCTGGATGTCACCTGATATCGATGAGGCAACCGGAGTTCCTATTGGAATCGGTATTGCACAATTAGAGAAAGCTCTTGCAGAGAAACCAATCGCGGTTCTACTGACTGAACCGGGCTATCTTGGAACAATTTCGGATCTTCCGGTACTGATTGAAGCTGCACATAAGCAATCTGTACCCGTCATCCTTGATGCTGCGTGGGGTGGCCACTTTGGTTTCCATCCCAATCTCCCTCGTCATGCTTTCCAAGTGGGTGCCGATGCTTTGATTACTAGCGTCCATAAAGCACTTCCGGGTTACAGCGCATCTGCTCTTCTCTTAGCAAAGGGCACATACCTCAACCTTGATCGTCTTGAGCAAAGCTTTGAGACAACTCATACAACATCACCAGCAGGTGCTCCTCTTGCTTCGATTGATGGTGTTCGTGCCTTGCTTCAATCTCGTGGCAAGGAACTCAATAGTGCGCTTATTAATAATGTTGAAGAATTTAAGAAGACAGTTCAATCAGAATTCGCACTGCCCATCTTTCTCTTTCCCGCTGATTTTCCTGCGGGTCGATTTGATCCAACAAAGATTGTTCTTCGCGTTCAGCAACTAGGCGCTTCTGGCGTTGATATCGAGCGTGATTTACAGGAAGCAGGAATCCGTGTGGAAATGGCAGATCGCGACACCATCGTCTTCCTAGCAACGCTGGCAGATTCATCCGATGATTTCGCCGCTCTTGCGGATGCCCTGATACCAATTTTGAAACGCCATCAAGGTCAGCGCCGCGAGAGCGCAACAGCGCTCAGTTGGTCCGTTATACCTACTCGAGGAATCTCGATGCGTGATGCCTACTTTGCAAAGACAGAGATGGTCGATGCAAACGCGGCAGAGGGTCGTATCTCTGCAGATTTGATCGCACCGTATCCACCAGGAGTCGCAGTTGTTGCCCCAGGTGAGGTGTTGACTTCGCAGATTCTTGAAGGTCTTAAAGCATCAAAGGATGCAGGTGTTCGTATTGCTTACGCGACTGATTCTTCTCTTGCTACCTATCGCGTTGTGAAGAACTAATCGAATTTCGTAATTGCATACGAGTAATAATCGTGTGGTTGGCCATCTTCGATAAAGAGCGCCTTGAGGACTCCTTCGAAGTTCCAGCCAGCTTTCTCAAAAGCTCGTCGCATTGCAATATTAGATTCATCTGTCGAACCTTCCACACGATGTGCGCCGTGCGCGAAGGCATATTTCGCACCGGCTTGCAGAGCTTGCGTACCTATCCCTTTTCCGCGGAGATCCTCTGAGAGTTCGAGTCCCATATCCCAGGCGCCAGGCGGTGTTGTGCGATCACAATGGCGCAATTGGAAATCTCCGACGAGAACGCCATCACTTTCGATTGCAAGGTGCAGATAGTGGTCAACCCACTCTCCAGGTTTTTCAAGACGTGCAATAAATCGTTCTCGTCGTTCTGGGGTATCGAGCCCTCGAATTTCACAGATTCGATCAAAATCTGCAGGCGTATAAGGTCGAAGCAGCACGGTCATGATGTGCGATGAACCTTGTGATTTGCGGCCTGTGCCAGCGGTCGAATAACCATACTGTCGACATTGAAGTGATCGGGCAGTGTGACCGACCAGCGTATGGATTCTGCGACATCTTCAGCAGTCAGCGGCGCATCCACACCGTCATAAACTTTTGCTGCTTTCGAGCTATCCCCATCAAAGCGATTAAGGGCAAACTCATCAGTCTTGACCATGCCTGGGGCAATTTCTGTGATTCGGATAGGAAGCCCGTTCAGTTCAAGTCGCAATGTGTGGGCAAGTGAAGTTTCAGCAAATTTAGCAGCGACGTAACTGCCACCATTTTCATATGCGCGATGTCCAGCAGTCGATGAAATCACCACTATGTGGCCCTTGCCGCGCTCAATCATCTGCGGAGTAATTGCTTTTGTAATTCGAAGAGTTGCAATGACATTGAGATCGTAAGTCTTCTTCCAGATTTCAGCATCTGCATCCAAGATAGAAGCAGCATCAAATGCGCCACCGGCACAATTGACGAGAACTTCAACGTTTTTATCAGCGCAAAATGTTGCCAGTGCATCAACGTCGCTTTGCAGAGTTAGATCGGCTGGGAACACTTCAACGTCTGCAACAGATTGGGCAAGTTCATTCAGTCGATCCTTGCGGCGTGCAGTTGCAATCACTGTAAATCCGTCAGCAGCTAAGGCTCGAACAGTGGCCGCTCCAATTCCACTGCTGGCACCTGTTACGAGAGCAATTCTTCGAGGAGACATTGGCCAAGGGTATCTACAAAGCGAGGAGAAGAGGAATACACTGTAAATATGAGCAATCAAATTGAAACAATCATTGAATATCAGCTAGAAAATCGCGACAAGAAGACTGTCTTCTGGCGTGGAATTCTGGCTTTTCCTGTCGTAATTTTCCTTGCGACTTTCACTGAAATGGCTCATTGGGGATGGACCAGCGGATTTTTGGTGGTTCCAACAATTCTCGCTCTCGTATTTACGGGTAAATATCCAAGCTATGTACTCACCTTTAATCACGCATTGATTGAGCTGCAGACTCGTGTCACTGCCTACGTTTTCTTGCTCACTGATGACTATCCATCGATTGAGCGCAATCCAAAGATTGCAGTTCTTCTTCCAGATGTTGAAGGTGGCAAGAAACTTGGTCGCATCCTGCAGATTTTCAAAGTGATCTTTGTAATTCCATTAGTAATAGTTGGTCTTATCTACGCAATCGGTGCAGCGTTTGTCACCTTCGCAGCATGGATCGCTACCTGGTCCACTGGACGGTATCCAGAGTGGGCGCTCAACTACATCTTAGGAACAATTCAGTTCTGGAACCGCATTTATGGTTATGCGCTCTTGATGGTGACAGACGAATACCCACGCTTTACTCTCTAAATCTCAAGAAGAATTTAGATAGCGATGACTTGTGCTGGCTTGGGAACAATCGCATTCCAGCCAAGTTCGTCTACTAAACGATTTGCCATTGCCTCCTGCGCGCCCTGCTCTCCGTGCACAACAAATATTTTGTGAGGTTTTGGTGCATTTCTCAACCAATCAATTAACTCGTCGACATCGGCATGGACAGAGAAGCTCTCTACCTTCGAGATGTGCGCATTAACTGGAATGAACTTTCCATGCATCTTCAGCTCTGAAACACCTTCTTCTAGTAAGCGACCTCGACTGCCGACCGCTTGATACCCCACCAAAATAACTGTGTTCTTCGCATCAGGAAGCATGTGTTCAAGGTGGTGGACCACTCGGCCGCCGGTTGCCATTCCACTGGCAGAGATAATGATGGAAGTCTCTGCAATGTCATTGATTTTCTTTGAGTCTTCCGTTGTGACAGCCTGCATGAGACGACCCGGATCAAAGGGGTCTTGATTCGCCCACTTGTCAGATACGCCACCACGAATTTCTGAGGTGTTCTGCTGGATAGCTTCGCGATAGAAATTAAGTGCAGTCAGTGCCATGGGTGAATCTACGTAAATTGGAATAAGCGGAATTAACTTCCTCTCCATTAAGTCACGAAGTGCCATCAAGATGACCTCCGTGCGATCTACCGCAAAGGCTGGAATGAGAATTGATCCACCGCGCTTAATTGCTGCATTGAGTTCACGAGCAAAATCTTCAGGCTTAGCGTCGTGCTTACGATCTCCATACGTCGACTCAGTCAGAATTGCATCCATCACTTCTTGAGGTGCTGCATCTGGATTTGATAAAAGTGGGTGATTATTGCGGCCCATATCTCCAGTAAAGAGAATCTTCTTGCCCCCGATTTCAAGCAGAACAAAGGATGACCCCAAAATATGGCCGGATGGAAACCAAGTCACCCATGCATCGGGTGCAACCTGTGTCCGTGAATGAAACTTCACTCGTTTAATGAGTTTAATAGCAGCTTCTGTATCTTCCACGTTATAGAGCGGAAGTGGAATCGCATGCTTTGAATAACCCTTCTTTGCTGCGTACTTAGCATCTTCCATTTGCAGATGCGCTGAGTCGTGCAAAATAACACTTGCCAGTTCTGCTGTGTAATGAGTTGCAAAAATAGGATTCTCAAATCCTTGGCGAGCAAGCAGCGGCAGGTATCCGCAGTGATCAAGATGGGCATGAGTAAGTACGACAGAGTCAATAGTCTTTACGTCGACAGGAAATGGATCCCAATTCTTCTTGCGAATCGCCTTAATTCCCTGAAAGAGTCCGCAGTCGACGAGGACTTTTGACTGGCTAGAGGTAACGAGAAAACGGCTTCCAGTGACAGTATCTGTTGCGCCAAGGAAGGTAATAGTTACTTCGCTCATAAATAGAGTCTAATCTCCAGAGACAGAAGTAACCTAGGGATATGAGAAATCGAATTATCGAGGTGCAAGAGCGCTTGCTCGGTGTCGATTTTCTCGCCTATCTGGCAATAACTGGTGCACTTATTACCAAAGAATTCTTTGCGGCAGCAGTAATTGTTCTGATGCTCATCACTGGACGCTTTCTTGAGCGGTGGGCTGAAGGTCAAGCTGAACGACAATTGAAATCACTTCTCTCGCGCATGCCTAGACAGGTTCATCGACTCAATACCTCGGGCACGATTGAAGAAATTCCAATGGATCAAATCGCTATCGGTGATGTGCTTCTCGTGCGGACTGGTGAAATTACCGCAACAGATGGAGTGCTCAGAGATTCTGCAACTCTCGATGAATCTGCCCTGACTGGTGAACCACTTCCAGTTTCTCGCGCGTCAGGTGAAGATGTCTCAAGTGGGATAGTCAATGCTGGTTCTCCGTTTTACTTCACGGCAACTGCTACAGCGGAAGCTTCAACATACGCCGGGATCGTGAAGTTGGTTCAAGAGGCTCAGAAAAAATCGGCGCCCGGCATTCGCGTGGCCAATCGTTGGGCTCTGCGCTTTGTACCTGTTGCGCTCTTGATGTCACTTGGAGCTTGGTGGATTACTGGTGATGTAAAGCGCGCCATCGCAGTATTAGTTGTGGCCACTCCATGTCCGCTCATTCTTGCAGTACCAATCGCAATTGTTGCGGGGCTTTCACAAGCTGCAAAACATGGCGCCATCATCAAAGGTGGAGCAATTCTTGAACTATTAGGTCGGACAGAAACTGTTCTGTTAGATAAGACAGGAACGCTGACCCACGGCGGACCTGCAATCACTGAAATCAATACTCGCCCGGGAATCTCCGATGATGAACTATTGGCTCTTGCTGCCTCTGTCGATCAATTTAGTCCACATATCGTTGCTAAAGCTCTTGTAAGTGCAGCACGTCAACGCAATCTCGAGATGTATGAAGTCACCAATCTCCGTGAAGATTCCGGGCACCATATCGCTGGTGAAATTTCAGGGGCAAAAATCACTGTTGGACAGCTTGTTCATACGGCACCACATTGGCTGCATTTCTCTCATCCATTAATGGTTTCCGTTGAATCTGACGGGGAACTCTTAGGTGTCATTGGGCTGAAAGACCCCGTCCGTCCAGAGGCGCGTGACATGGTTTCTGATCTACGCGCAGCAGGCGTTGCACATATTGCACTTGTTACTGGAGACCGCGAAGAGACTGCACAGGAAGTTGCCGATGCTGTGGGAATCTCTGAGATTTATTCAAAGGTGAGCGCTGAAGGAAAACTCGATATTGCTCGTAAAGCACAAGCGAGTGCGAGGGGTTCAGTTGTAGTTGTGGGCGATGGCATCAACGATGCACCGGCGCTAGCTGCGGCTGATGTTGGTGTAGCCATGGGTGCTCGCGGTGCATCTGCTGCGAGTGAAGCTGCCGATGTAGTGATAGTCGAAGATTCGATTGATCGCCTCACTCAGGCAATCAGGATCTCGAAGTTAAGTCGCAAAAAAGCAGTGCAGGCGGCCGGCCTTGGAATGGGTCTGGCATTTATAGGCATGTTCTTCGGGGCGTTTGGATTGCTATCGCCAAGTCAGGGAGCGATAGCGCAAGAGTTCATCGATGTGATTGCAATCCTCTGGGCATTAACCGCGCTCCGTAGTTAGACTCACCGCATGCATGAGTTCACGCCCGAAATCGAAAAAGTTGCGCAGGAAATTCTCGAGTATTCACTGACTCGACTCAAGGACAACCCGCCACTCGATGGACCAAAGAGCGAAGCCGAACTCTTCTCTATTGTTGGCAACACCATTACTGAAGAAGGCCTAGGTGGAAGCACGGCGCTTGCGCTTTTTACGCAAACCCTTGCACCTGCATGTATCTCAACTGATCATCCTCGCTATTTGGCATTCATTCCATCGGCTCCATCTGAACTTGCAAACCTCTTCGACCTTGTTGTCGGTGCATCAGCGCTCTATGGCGGCTCTTGGCTTGAAGGTGCCGGTGCTGTCTTTGCTGAAAATCAGACTCTCCGCTGGCTGGCAGATCTCGCCGGACTACCTGAAACTGCAGGTGGAGTATTTGTTCAAGGCGGAACAATCGGAAATCTCTCTGCGTTAGTTGCAGCCCGGAAAGAGGCGCGTCGCGTTCATCCAGAAGTCAAACGTTGGGCTGTTGCTTGTTCTAGTGAAGCCCATTCATCAATTCAATCAGCAACCGAAGTAATGGACGTAGATCTCATCAAAGTTTCTGTTCAATCAGATGGCGTAATGCGCGGTGAAGATGTAAAGAAGTCAATCGACAAGTATCGCTCTGAGAATCCAGATAACGATATCTGCGCAATCGTTGCAACTGCAGGTACTACTAATTTAGGAATTATCGACGAACTTCCTACCGTTGGCGCGGTAGCTAACTCGCACAAGATTTGGTTCCACGTGGATGGTGCTTACGGTCTTGCTGGTCTTGCTCACGACGAGACACGTAAGTTATTTGCCGGCATAGAGAAAGCTGACTCATTTATCGTCGACCCACATAAGTGGCTCTTTGCACCTTACGATGTATGTGCCCTTATCTATCGAAACTCAGAGATTGGTCGGGAAGCACATACTCAACATGCTGGCTATCTTGATGCCCTTACTGAGAGCGATGAATTCAACCCATCAGACTATGCAATTCAACTTACCCGTCGCACCCGTGGCTTGCCGCTCTGGTTCTCATTGGCCGCCCACGGCACCAAGGCATATAGCGATGCGGTCGCGAAGACTATGCAAACTGCGCGCATGGCAGCTGATTCGATTAAGGCTCATCCCAATCTCGAACTGCTTCGCGAACCAAATCTCTCTATTGTGGCTTTTACTCGCAAGGGTTGGGCGATGAGTGATTACAAAGTATGGAGCGATAAGTTGTTGGCAGATCAAATTGGATTTGTGACACCGTCATCACATAAAGGCGAACCAATCCTGCGCTTTGCAATCGTTAACCCGTGGACTCAAGTCAGCGATATTGAAGCAATTCTCACTACCTTGTAATTAGCGATCTAGAACGTTGCGGGCGGGGTTATAGCTACCTCCCGCACGTCGGAATGCGATTCCGCTGAGTGCTTCCAATACGACACGGTTGGCAAGCATCGCAGTGATATCTGAGCTGTCGAATGCTGGAGCGACCTCAACAACGTCGATACCCACGACGGGCAATTCAATACAGATGCGGCGCACCGCTTCCAGAAGTTCGCGGGATGTGAGTCCTCCTGGTTCTGGTGTTCCAGTCCCTGGCGCCATTCCTGGATCGACCACATCGATATCGACTGAGAGAAATACTCCATCGGTTTCATCGGTAAGGATGCCAAATGATTCATCAAGAACAGCCTTTAATCCACGATTATGAATCTCAGTCATCTCGTAAGAACGCATCTTCTGATCGCGCATCCACTTGAGAGTGGCATCTTCTGGCCAATAGCCGCGAAGACCAACCTGCAAGAAACGATCACCGCGTACAGCACCTGATTCAATTAATCGACGCATCGGTGTTCCGTGGCCGACAAGTGAACCATTTTGTAAGTCTCCGGTATCGGCATGCGCATCGAAGTGAATCATTGAAACTTTACCGAGCCCACGGTGGTCCGCAATTCCGGCAACATCTGCAGAAGTAACTGAATGATCTCCACCAAGTACAAGCGCAATTGCACCAGCACGAGAGATCTTCTCTGTTGCTGCGCGAAGCGTTGCAAGACATTTTGCTAAATCATCAGATGGCATCATCAAGTCACCAGCATCAACAACCTTAAGATCTTTCAAACCATCAACGCGAAGTGCCATATGTGGACGTTCGCCATCATGCGGCAGGTAATCAGTTCCGCGAATTGCCTGCGGACCAAACTTGGCACCTGAGCGATAAGAGGTTCCAGCATCAATAGGTGCACCAACAATCACGACATCAGCATCGGCAAATGTCTTGGGATCATCGAGATCACAGCGCGGGACTCCGAGGAATGTGAAATCAGGACCGTACATATTGCCGATGTTTGCCATGCGCGTAAGCATAGTTTTGGCACTACAAGAGTCAAAGCCATATCCTTATATATAGAAGAGTCGCCTGGATCACCGCGTTATTACGCAAGTAATACCGAGGAAAGTCCGGACTTCATAGAGCAAGGTGGTGGGTAACGCCCACCCGGAGCAATCCGCGGGACAGTGCAACAGAAAGCAAACCGCCAACAGCAATGTTGGTAAGGGTGAAACGGCGGTGTAAGAGACCACCAGTAATTGCAGCAATGCAGTTAGCTATGTAAACCCCACCTGAAGCAAGACCAAGAAGATAGTGCGCTGCTCGCGCTCAAGCTATCGGGTAGGTCGCTCGAATCTGTAAGTAATTACAGATCTAGATGGATGGTGATCACAGCCAGCAATGGCGATGACAGGATCCGGCTTATAGGGCGACTCTTCTTTTTCTCCAGGCTTGGACTTAATATCAGTGCATGGCGCAATACATCACTTACTTCAATCAGCAGTGGGTTGGCGATCACGCATCGGAGTGGTTTCAATCTCGTGGTCCTCTCGCACGCGCAGTTGTAGCCGAGATGAAAGATGCCGGCATTCTCATTTATGCGGGTGGTCTCATCGAAGAAATTGAAGAGGCTTTCGGTGCGGATGAAAATGGCAAAGTTGGTGGACCTATTACCCAAGATGGTGAGTTCGTAGGAGGCCTGACGATCTTTGAAGCTTCATCGGATGAAGAGGCAAAAATGTGGGGTGCAAAGATCGCAGTTGCCTGCGGATGGCCACAAGAGACCAGAAAGTTCAAGGGTTAATACACTCATGACTCAATCGATTTTTATCAATATGCCCGTTGAAGATCTACCTAATTCTGTTGAGTTCTTTAAGGCTTTAGGTTTTACTGTAAAAGAGCAATTCACAGGTGAGAACAACGCCTGCATGCAGGTCGGCGACAACATCTTTGCGATGCTCACCAAGAAAGAGCAATTCGCAAAGATTATTGATAAGCCTGTGGCAGATAAGGGCACCACTGAAGTTCTTATCTCTGTGGGATTGAAATCAGCTGATGATGTACGTCATGTGACAGATGCTGCTCTCGAACAGGGTGCACGCCGAATCAGCGAGCC
>NZ_JBJTMK010000111.1:0-4958 GCF_046070465.1 Candidatus Planktophila sp.
CGTAATCCGCGGATTGTCCATGCAGCAAAGAAGAAGCTCAGTGCGTTGATGTAGAGCGCAATATCAACAGAGCGCGATGGCAAGAGTGGACTGATTGCAGCGATAGCTCCAGCAAACAAGGTAAGTAGTGAGAAGAGAACCGCAGCAATTGGCGCAGTTCCGTATGCAGCAAGCAATGAAACTTGGTTTGCATTCTCTAACTTTTCTTTTGGTACCAAGTTTGGAACGGATGCTTCTTTAGCTGGTGACCAGAAGAGGGTGAGACATTCAACGAGAATCATCGCGGTGTAGAGCCAGAAATATGTGTGGACAATTGGAATCGATACATATAAAGCACCGCGCATCAGATCCATGCCGACCATCAAGCGACGGCGATCGAATCGGTCTGCGATAACTCCGGCTAATGGTCCAAGGAAAACAGCAGGCAGCAAACGTGCGATAAAGACACCAGCGATGGCAAAGTTGGCGGTTGCATACGATCCACCAGAGAGTTGTGCGGCAAGTGCAGTAGTTGCAAGAAGTCCGAGCCAATCTCCCAATGAAGAGAAGACCATCGAGTTCCAGAGCTTACGAAATGCCGGGATAGCCAAGACCCCACGAGTTACCTCCTGCGCCGGGGCGGCAGGATTGGGAAGGCCTTGGGTCATGAGGTGAGTCTATCGGCAGGCGGGTACGGTGTTAAATATCGTGAAAAATAAGGGTTCTTCGCCAACTTTTACCGAGAGTATTTGTCAGAGTTGAATCATATAAAGTCAGTATGACCATTCATAAAAATAAGAAAGCTCTTCCACAACAAATCGCAACCGATCCCAGACCGCAAATTATCTCATTTAATGAATTCCACCGAAGAACATCACACTTTATTTATCGCGCCAAGAAAGGAGAATCTTTCTTTGTAATAGACGGAAAAGATTGTTTTCTTATCCAAACTATTGCAAAGTTATGAATCGACCTATTTTCAGCGCGAATGAATCTTTGTGATGACTTCAGATAATCGCACTTTTCGTTCGAGTATTTTCTTCACCGCTTCAGCAATAAATGCGTCAACTTCTGCAATCGAGTCTCGAGCAGTCACATCCAACTTTTGCAGCTGCAAGATAATCACCGTCTTATTTGGAACAGAAGAATCAATTATCCCGGCATCTACTAATTGACGCGGTGTTATCGACTGAACTTTAACTCCTTGTAGATCCTCATAAGTGCCGATCTTTGTAACGACTGTGGCCAGCACGGATTCGGCTGTACGAGATTCAATCGGAAGGTTTTGGAGCTTAGCAATTACTGTTGATTCAGATTGATTTGTCAGTTGTCGGTATCCACACTTTGCAAATGTGCCTGCTTCAATTTTTGAATTATTTGCGAGCGCATTCTTAAGGGCTGTTTTGCAATTATCAATTTCTTGTTGACGCTTCTTTTCAGCCTCACGTTTTTCTACCTCAGGGTCCGGCGAATTTTCGGAGGGAGTCACAGTATTTGATAATGATGAATATGGAGAGAATCCAGTTGCATTGTGAGCTCGCACCCTAAATTGATATGAGGTTCCAGTAGTTAAGCCAGAGTACGTGCATGTACCAGAACCGGATTGATTGAGTGTCACTGTCGATGTTATTGGATTCGAAACGCATTGATAGTAATTAATGGCCGCGCCACCGTTAGATGCAGGCGCCGTGAAATCCACTGTGGCTGATGTTGGACCAGTTTTAACGGCAGATCCGATTGTTGGAGCTCCTGGAACACTTGTGGTTGTCCATTGAGCATAAAGAACCAGATTGCTTGCGAACGAATATGGGGCGTTGTTTGCAAAGGAAATTCCACTGCCGTCTGCTTTGGTATTCCACCCACTGAACGATGATCCAGATTTTGTAAATGTATTGGAAGTCAAATTTGTTGTGCTGGTCCCAGTTTCAGTTTGCATAGTGCCAGAACCTCCGTTGCTACGGAAGATAACACCTTTAGCACATACGGGGTGTACAGAATTAGGGTAGGTATAATTTTGAACTGCAGATGATGATCCGCAATAAAGGACTGTGTCGATTGAAGTTGTAGACACAAAAATATTCGTACCCATCGTGGTTAAGTTGTCAGAAAGTATGAGAGTTTTTATATTCGACATGTATTGAAGTGCTGAATTTCCAATAGAAGTTACACCTGATGGAATAATCAGATATTCAATGTTTGCAAACTCAATGGCGCGATTTGCGATTGAAGTAATGTTTTGAGGAAGGTCTAATGTCAAACCTCTATAACCCGTAAAGGTAGTGTCGGAGATTGAAGTAAGGGCCGAATTTCCTCTAAAGATGATTGATTCTGGTGCTTCTCCAAAATTGTTGTAGAAGGCGCTGTTTCCCAAGCTAGATACGTTCTCTCCTATGGAGATGGACCGGAAGGTAGATTGAGCAAATGCGCTTGCGCCGATTGTTGTCAATGAATTCGGAAGGATTACGTCAACTTGGTTGCCATTAAAGTTAATGTTTGCAAAAGCTGACCAACCAATGGTCAGGAGTCCTTCATTGAAAGTTATGTCATCGAAGTATGCGCCACTAAACGATCCACTATTAATAGATAAAACGCTGCTTGGTATTACTACGGAAGTAAGATGCGTGTTGTTTTGAAACGCCCAGTTTGCAATTGATGTCACAGATGGGTCAATATTCAGCGCACCAACACACGAAGTATTTCCTGTTACCGCGAAAGTTGAATCATCAACTTCATACGTTCCGCTTGTTCCGCAAGGGAAACTAGTCGTAGTTGCATGTGCGGGTGTGATTCCCAGCTGCATAGCCAAGGGAATTAAGGTTGCACATAGGGAAGCCTGGAGCAAACGCCGTATATTCATGGGGTGAGACTAAAGGGGTTACCCCTAGGTCATCAACAGGATGGGAGTCGAATCTTAAATCCTGAGTTTTTACTGCTTCTTGGTCGCAGTTTTCTTCTTGGCAGCAGCTTTCTTTACAACTTTCTTCGTCAGTGTTGGTGGCTTATCGCCGGCTTTCTTTGGTGCCGCTTTCTTACGTGATTTCTTCGGGGATGGGCCATTTTCGGCCTCCCAGGCACGTCGTCCTGCCAGAAGTTCGAGTCCACGCTCAAGAGTCATCGCTTCTAAAGTATCGCCACGGCGCAGCGTCGCATTGGTCTCGCCATCGGTGACATACATGCCGAAGCGACCATCTTTAATAATGACGGCCTTCTCTGATGCAGGATCGACACCAAGCTCTTTCAGTGGTGGCTTGGCCACTCCGCGACGGCGCTCTTTTGGTTTGCTATAAATATCGAGTGCTTCATCCAATGTAATAGAGAAGAGCTGCTCCTCAGATGCCAAGGTACGTGAGTCAGCACCTGCCTTGAGGTATGGACCGTAACGACCGTTCTGCACAGTGATCTCTTCACCAGCTGAGTTGGTACCCAATACACGTGGAAGTGATAACAGTTGTAGGGCATCATCCAATGTAATAGTGTCGAGGTTCATTGTGCTCAAAAGTGATGCGGTCTTTGCCTTTGGAGCGTCAGCTTTTTTGCGCTTCTTCTTTGGTGTGCCATCTTCTTTCAGTTCTACTGGCTCTTCCGGCAAAATCTCGGTGATGTAAGGTCCGAAGCGACCGCTCTTTGCCACAACTTCAAGACCAGTTGCAGGATCGATGCCAAGTTCACGTTCACCTGATGGTGCTGCAAGGAGCTCGATTGCCTTCTGGAGCGTGAGCTCATCCGGGGCCATATTCTCTGGAATATTTGCGAGCTTACGCTCACCGTCTTCAAAGTTTTCTTGTAAGTAAGCGCCGTAGCGACCTACGCGGATTTCAATGGCATCAGATAAATTCATTGTGTTGGTTGCACGTGCATCGATGTTGCCAAGGTCAAGTGCAAGTTCATTAAGACCTGGTTGTCCATCGACACCGTAATAGAAATCTCGCAGCCAATCGACGCGGCCTGCTTCGCCAGATGCAATCTTGTCGAGATCTTCTTCCATCGATGCCGTGAAGTCGTAATCAACAAGTTTTGTGAAGTGTGATTCAAGAAGACCTGTGACAGAAAATGCCAAGAATGTTGGCACAAGTGCGCGACCGCGCTTGTTGACGTAACCGCGATCTTGGATTGTTTGAATAATGGATGCGAAGGTAGATGGGCGGCCGATACCGAGTTCTTCGAGTTTCTTCACAAGAGTTGGCTCTGTGTAACGTGCAGGTGGCTTTGTGTCGTGGCCTTCGCAGGTGTACTCGTTGACCTTTACTGATTGACCGACTGACATTGCAGGCAATCTACGATCAACATTCTCTTCATCTTTATTTTCATCTGTTGCAATATCGTCATAAGCAGCGAGGAATCCCGGAAAGGTAATAACGCTGCCGTTGGCACGGAAGATTGCATCTTTGCCATCTGCAGTCTTTACATCAAAGTCCACGCGCATCTGCATCTTCTTGGCATCTGCCATCTGAGATGCCACAGTGCGCTTCCAAATCAAGTCATATAACGCGAATTCATCGCGGGAGAGCTCTGGTGCGAGCTCGCCAGGAGTTTTAAAAACGTCTCCAGCTGGGCGAATGGCCTCGTGCGCTTCTTGTGCGTTCTTAGTCTTACCTTGATACAAACGTGCTGTTTCATAGACATGGTCTGCGCCATATAAGGATTTCGCTGCGGCACGTGCTGCCTTGATTGCTTGGTCACTCAAGTTAATCGAGTCAGTACGCATATAGGTGATGTAACCGTTTTCGTACAAGCGTTGTGCAATGCGCATCGTGATCTGCGCACCCCAGCCAAGGCGGCTACCTGCATCTTGCTGCATAGTCGAAGTTGTAAATGGTGGCTTTGGACGTTCGGTACGTGGGCTTTCTTCCATTGATTTAACAGTTAAATCACTAGATTTCAGGCTTTCTACAAGGCCTTTAGCCCCTGCTTCATCTAGAAGAAGAATATTGTTCAGTGATTTCTCTTTAACCGCACCATCTGCACCAAAATCTGAAGTT
>NZ_JBJTMK010000112.1:0-3188 GCF_046070465.1 Candidatus Planktophila sp.
AAGGGAGTGGATCTTGTTCTGGAAATGGTTGGCGGAACTACCTTTGATCAAAGTCTTGAGGCACTTGGAGATTTTGGTCGCATCATCACTTACGGAATGGCATCTCGCACTGCCCCTCAGCCGGTACATCCAGGTTCGCTGATGCATGGATCAAAAACAATCTCAGGTTTCTGGTTAGCAAATTGTTTTGCCAACACTGCAATGATGGGCGGCGTTATTACTCAGTTATTTGCATTAGTTGCAGAGGGAAAGTTGAAGCCAGTAATTGGCGGAACTTATCCACTCAACGAAGCTGCCGGTGCCCATCGTGCAATGCTCGCACGAGAGACCACCGGCAAAATCGTTTTGAAGCCTTAATTAGCGACGACCGCGACCACCATTGCCGCCACTGCGATTGCCACGGTAACCGCGACCTCCGCCTGATCCACCCTTGCGTGGAGCGCGCTTTGGCGCTTCAACGATAGGAGCAACATATGGAATTCCTGAGGGTTGCTGTGCGCCAGTAACACGCATGAGCTCTTCACTAGAAGGCTTCACATAGACAGTTGAAGGATTGACGCCTGCACGAGTCGTAAGGCCCTTTACTGACTTCTGTTGACGCGTTGTTGCAAGCGAGACCACTGTTCCTGATTCGCCAGCGCGAGCCGTACGACCCGAACGGTGCAAGTAGTCTTTGTGATCTTGTGCAGGGTCTACATGCACTACAAGAGAGATTCCATCAACGTGAATACCACGCGCTGCAACATCTGTTGCAACGAGAGCTGCATTATCGGACTCTTTGAAGAGTGCGAGTGTACGTGTGCGAACAGCCTGTGACTTACCGCCGTGAAGTGCGCCAACTGGAACACCGGCATGAGCAAGTTTATCTGCAAGACGATCTGCACCTCGCTGAGTCTTAACGAAGAGAATTGTCTTTCCATTACGAGCTGCAATCTCTGCTGTTACCTCATCTTTTTCAGATGGTTCCATAACGAGTAGGAAGTGCTCCATGGTTGAAACAGATGCGCGGTCATTCTGCAATGAGTGAGTCTTTGGGTTCTTCAAGTAGCGACGCACAAGAGCATCCACACCACGGTCCAAAGTTGCCGAGAAGAGAAGACGTTGTCCTCCCTGCTTAGCCTGATCAAGAATTTCCTGAACAACAGGCAAGAAGCCCATATCTGCCATCTGATCGGCCTCGTCAAGAACAGTAATCTGCAATTGATCGAGCTGAACTTCGCCCTTGTTAAGAAGGTCGATGAGACGGCCAGGTGTTGCTACCAAGATTGCTGTGCCCTTACGCATTGCAGTGATCTGCTTTGTATAGGACATTCCACCGGCAACAACTACTGAAGCGTGGCCCACTGAACGAGCGAGAGGAAGAAGAACTTCATCAATCTGCTGAGCAAGCTCACGAGTAGGTGTAAGAATCAAAGCTAGAGGTTTGTGTGGGTTTGCTTTCTTATCTGCGATATTTGAAAGCAGTGCAAGACTGAATGCAAGCGTCTTTCCAGAACCCGTCTGACCACGACCGAGAATGTCGTAACCTGCAATCGCGTCAGGAAGAGTAGCTACCTGGATAGGGAAGGGACTCAAAATTCCCTGTGCTCGAAGTGCATTATCAAGCGGTGCAGGAACTCCGAGTTCGCGGAAAGTTTTAGCAACCGCGTCAAGCGGAGTTGCATCAATCAGATTGGCATCTGCAAGATTTGGTGAGATATATGAATCATCTGCACCGAAATCTTCTGCAACGTTGCGGCCGCGACCTTGAGAGAATGAGTGTGGCTCACTATTGCGACCCGTCGCTGTGCGACGATCACGTGGCGGCTTTGAGAAATCACGAGCTGGGCGCTCTGTGCGATCTGCCGGACGCGATGAACGCTCTGGCTTATCGAATGTGCGTTTTGGCTTATCGAATGATCGCTCTGTGCGAGCCGGGCGTTCTGTGCGAGCTGGCTTATCGAATGATCGCTCTGTACGAGCAGGGCGTTCTGTGCGAGCTGGCTTATCGAATGATCGCTCTGTACGAGCAGGGCGACGATCTGGTCGCTCGCTGCGCTCTGCTACAAATTTTTCGGCACGGGTTGCTGGCTTTGCCTTAGGACGTGCACCCTTTTCAAATACTCGCTCGTTCTTGCCCTGACGAGGGTTGCCCTTTGGCGCGCCCTCAACATCCTTGGATTTAGAACCAATCTGCTTCTGGAAACGGGCAGCACGAAGCTTGGAGCGATCCGTTAAACGCTTCTCTTTCTTCGTCTGCTCAATCGGATCACGATCTGAGTAGCGAACATTTGTAGTTGGCTTGAATTCGCTCTTGCTGCGGGGTGTTGCCTTCGATGCAGTGCGAGGTGTAGTTGAGCTCTTGGTCCGAGGTGCTGGAGCAGCCTTCTTCATTGCTTTGGCTGCTGCTGCGCGACGGGGTTTCCCCTTAGAGGCTTCGCGACGTGCTTTTCCGGGCGCGGCTGTACGCTTTTGTAAAGTCATTATTAAGTTTCCTATCGAGAGATCAAGCGCGTCTCGATGAGGAAGGCCATTGTGGCCGGACCAAGGTGGAGATAAGACTCGCAAGAAGAGCCTGAATTAGGCTCATTATTGGTACTTCTGTTACGTCAGTAACAATCGCAGAGTCTACCGTTAATCATGCGAATTCTGAAATCGGTGCCTTAAAGCTGCTATTTCATGCTGAATTTATAGCTATCTCCTGAATCACATTTCTTGTACCACTTTCTTGTGACGCAAGGAATACCTAGCAAAGTGCTAGCACTCGCACTTTCACTACTGATGACAAGTGCCTGGTGAAAAGATTCTCTTGCAAGAAACAAAAAACAAGTGCACGGAGAGGTGCTAAAAATGAAGAAATCAAGAATTCTCGCAACAATCTCAGTAATTGCTATTTCCACTTTAGGTTTTGCAGGATCCGCATCAGCTGCAACTAAGTCAATCACTTGCTACAAGGGCACACAGAGCAAGGTTGTGAAAGCAGCTTCACCAAAGTGTCCAGCAGGTTGGTCTACTAAGAAACCAGCGGCAACACCTACTAAAGCTGGAACAGCTGCAGCACCCGTTGCAATCAATGCAACATATAAGGGCAAGATGTCTGCATTGTGGTCTGAATCAAGTATCGATGCATCAGTCACCGGAACATCTTCTACAAACAACGGTGGTCTTTCAGATCTTTCAGGTTCAGGTAGCTACGCCTCACAAGAAGG
>NZ_JBJTMK010000113.1:0-7117 GCF_046070465.1 Candidatus Planktophila sp.
TAGCTCATTTCAAGAGCCGATTCGTCATTACCGATCCCGATCTCTGCTATCTCGATGGCAATTCATTGGGCCGACTGCCCCATGACACCGTTAAGGCGGTCAATGACTTCCTCACCCATGAGTGGGGACGTGAAGTTGTGACCGGCTGGAGCCACTGGGTTGATGAGGCGCAACCAGCCGGTGACCTCCTCGGTCGTTCGGTGCTTGGTGCAGCCCCTGGCCAGGTCTTGGTCTGCGATACAACCTCAGTTAACTTCTATCAGCTCTGTCTTGCAGCTATTAACTCTCGTCCGGGTCGCAAAACAATTATCACCGATGCAGCAAACTTCCCTACCGATCGCTACATCTTGGATGGAATCGCTAAGCAACTTGGACTCAACTTGGTGATTATCGATAACGAAAATCCTGCAGTATCCGACAATGAACGCATCACAGTTGACATCCTTAAGCCATACATGAGCGAGGATGTTGCTCTTGTAACTTTTGAAGTTATTCAATATCGCTCTGGTGCGCGCAATGACATCAAATCAATTACAGATTTTGTCCGTTCTTTTGGCGCATGGGTTGTCTGGGATGCAAGCCATGCTGCAGGTGCGATTGAGATGAACTTTGATGACAATGGCGTTGATCTTGCAGTGGGTTGCACATATAAGTACGGAAACTCAGGTCCTGGATCACCTGCTTGGCTCTACGTCAATAAGCGAGTCCAGAAAGAACTTCAGGTTCCTATCCAAGGTTGGTTCGGAAATGAAGATCAATTTGGAATGGGGCCAGAATATGTAAAAGCAGATGGCATCCGTGGTTTCCAGATTGCTAGCCCCTCGATTATCGGTATTCGTGGTGTGCAGACTGCTTTCTCTATGATTGAAGAGGCTGGAATTACAGCGATTGCCCATAAAGCAGCTGTCGGCACTCAGATGATGATTGATCTCTACGATGCTTGGCTCGCAGACCTTGGCTACACCCTTCTGACTTCACGCGATGCTAACGAGCGCGGTGGCCATATTTCTATCGGCCACCCACACGCTGCGCAGATTTGCGTTGCACTTCGTAAGTTCGTCAATGTCATTCCTGATTACCGCACACCTAATGCAATTCGCCTCGCAATTGCGCCGCTTCCAACTTCTTATGTAGAAATTTGGGATGGATTTGAGCGTCTACGTGATCTCACAATCACCAAGAAGTACGAGGAAATTAAGGGTTCGGATTCACGAGTCACATGAGCGAGAACTACGATTCAGCGCTGACTTACACCTCTTACTTACAGGTGGATGAACTTCTGCAATTGCAGAAGCCACTCTCTGAAGGCCCTGAGCATGATGAACTTCTCTTCATCATCATTCACCAGACATATGAGCTGTGGTTTAAGCAGCTATTACATGAATTTGAAGCAGCGGCGAAGGCGCTCGAAGCTGGCGATTCTCATTACGCGTTAGCAATTTTGGGTCGTATTCGTACCATCATGAAGGTCTGCGTTACTCAGGTCGACATTCTCGAAACAATGACACCGTTGCAGTTCAACGCATTCCGTGGATATCTCTCTTCTTCAAGTGGATTCCAATCTGCACAATTTAGAAAAGTTGAAGCAATCTTGGGTCGCCGTGATTCAAAGATGGCAAGTCATCTTCCTCCGCATATGCAAGAAGAGATTGCGGAGATCACTTCTCGCAATTCAATATGGGATTCTTTCTTGGTCTACGTGGCCGGTCGCGGGTTCGCAATTCCAGAGGAAGTACTAGCGCGCCCAAAGGGCATCGCTTACGAAAGTAATCTCTCGGTTCAGGATGCTCTTCTTCAGTTGCATCGCACCGATGCAGAGGCAGCGATGGTCTCTGAGCGACTTATTGATATTGATGAAGGCATCCAAGAATGGCGCTATCGCCACGTAAAGATGGTTGAGCGCACTATCGGAGCCAAGATGGGAACAGGCGGATCAAGTGGAGTGCAGTATTTAGCTAGCACTCTCTTTAATCCCGTCTTTAAAGATCTCTGGGAGATCCGTTCACGTTTTTAAGAAGGTAAACCCTTAAGAACAATCTCTTGTAGGGCTAGGCGTTCGCGCTTAGCGGTTTCGCGGTCCAACAAGGGACCAGATAACTTCTCTGGTGCATCCTGAGTGCCCACTGCTACCACAACTACAGGAACAAGCTCCTCACCGATAGCCACTGCAGATTTTGCAACTGCCTTATCAAAACCTGTCATCTGATGCACGATCAATCCGCGATCATGAGCCTCAATTGAAAGCTGCGCAACAGATAAACCACAGTCGTATTGGTAATCGGCATGCGGAGAACCGTCAGCCTTTGTCGTCTTCGATGCAACAAGAATCAGAGCAGATGCCTTGTGGGCCCACTTCTGGTTGAACTCACCGAGGGAAGAGAGAATTTGAGCGAAGACTTCATCGCCACGCTTGCCAACAAAGTAACGCCAAGGCTGACCGTTAAAAGCTGATGGAGCCCAACGCGCTGCCTCAAGAATTGCCAAGAGATCTTCATTAGAAATTTCGGCAAGCTCATTAAATGAACGTGGGCTGCGACGGGTTGCAATGATTTCGTTTACGGGTGTTGCTGTCTCTGCTCTCATAAGACAGAACAGTAACTGGGGCCCGGAATTACTGCAGTGTGAAGTGCGCTTTAGCCCTGCTGCTTCTTGGTGTTAATAATCTCAGTGCGATGCCCGTATGCCTTTTCGGCGATCTCTTTACGGCGCGCGATGTAGGCATCAGATGCACCAGTAATGAGATGCTCGAATCGAGCATCTCCCTTGATGAGTGGGTGCAGTTCCTTCGCCGTAGTTTGTGAACCCCACACTGGTGGATCTTGCTTCACGACGTTGACGACAATATGCGGATTAATCATTCGATAGACCAGGCCAAGTCGGCGAAGTCCCATATATGCAAGATGACGTTTACCGCGATTGATGTGTTCTTGAACCTTGAGACGGTTGTAGGTAAACCATGAAGGACGCTTTGGTTCTTCATGTGTAGCGAGCTCGAAAAGAATTTTTGCAATCTCTTCACCACCTGTTGTAGCAGGAAGTTCTGCACACTTTGCGGCCAGACGTGCACGTACCTCTGGGTCTTGCAATTTCTTGACCGCTGCAGTGATGTCGTGGAGATCTGCCTGGTTACCGCGAATTGCAAAGCCAAAATCGTGGCACCACTGTGCGCGAGCTTCTTGGTCATCTGTTCCGCGAATATTAGAGACAAAAACCGTTGGCAAACACGCTGGAAGGTTTTCGTGAACACCGTTGTAGCCAGTAGCGGAAACACCTGCATCGAATGCGTGCAATACGCGGGCAAGTGGGAAGTGGCGCACGACGCGAATATCTAACCCTTCAGGGACAAGTGACTTTCCATCTTTATCTACTGGGTGCTTTGTAAGAATTACCTGCAGATCTTTCCAACCAATCAAGCCAGAGAGTGCCGCTGTGAGTTTCTCATTGACGTCGCTATCGCCGGTACCAAGTTGAACTAATACAGCTGGGCGATCGAGATCGAGACCTAATACTTTGCGGGCTTCCTCGCGTGAGAGTGCGTTCTCTTCTTTATAGAGTGAAACAGGCGAAGTCAGCGTTGCATCTTTTCGAGATGCAGTTGGTCCGAAGTCATATGCACGTGCAATATCGCCGGGTTCGACGATGTAATCCATCATTTTGGACTGCATGCCTAAAACAAAACGTTGAGGCTTCTTCTGCCAAAGGCCTCGGCGTACCCAGACCAAGGCAAGTTTGTGATGTGAAAACTTTGCAGCTATGACACCTGGATATGGAACAACTCCATCAAAGGACATCACTGTTGCGCCTGTCTCATCGACCAGAGCCATCAAACGATCGCGGAGATAGTCATCCCATTTCTCGCGCTCCATCCAACCGCGATCGCGGCCTGGGATGTATTCGACTCGAATGCCCATGTATTCGGGGATTTCTGCAATGCCGCCAGCCATTGAGACGATGATGGGGTTTGCATATTTCTTCAGCTCGAGCGCTATTGCACTTGCGCGCGCTAAGTGGCCCATCCCTACGCCATTGCTGGTCGCAAGGATGATTGTTGGCTTCGTCATGTCGGAAAGGCTACCAATACTTAGCGGTATTGAGTTTAATTAGGTTATGACACAGGCATTTCATCCCACCAAGGTTCGCCTCATTGAAACCACTGCAGAATTACTTGAGGATCAATTCCCGCAAGATATTCAGGTTGATGAAATCCTAGAAAAATCTGGAATCTCCAAAGGAAGTCTCTATCACCACTTTGAAGACCTTGGTGAACTTTTGGAAGCTGCGCAAGTCAGTCGTTATGCAATTTGGGTGGATCGAAGCATTAGCTTGATTGTTCCCGTTCTCTCTGCTGCCAAGACACGACAAGACATCATTGATGGTCTACGTCGTATTACAGAATTCACACAATCTCCCGACTATAAAGCGACTCGCTTCTCGCGTGCTCGTACCTTGGCAAATTCAGAAACTTCTGCCCGTTTTATTCGTGCACTTGGTTTAGAGCAAGACCGGCTCACTACCGCTTTAGAGGATCTCATTGAAGAGGCAAAAAATAAGGGGCTTTATCGACCTGAGCTTAATGCTCGTGTAATCGCAGTATTTATTCAAAGTTATACGCTCGGAAAAATAGTGGATGACGTTGTTCCTAACCCAATGGCTCAGAAGGATTGGGATGATTTCATTATGCATATGCTTATAAACACCATGGTTGTCGAATAGTTGCATCTTTAAAGAGCTTCGGAGATAATTGCCGAACACGATTACTCGTGCCTTAAAGGAGAGTACAGAACAAAACTGCTTCTAAGTAAGAGGCTTTTGTAGTACAGCGTTACAAATGACAACAGCGCCACATGCGAATACGTATCGTCGAGTCCCTGCTTCATCAACACCTATCTCAACTGAAAAGGTAGCTGCAGTTCTAGCGGCTGAATGGGAACTCTTTACCAAAAACACCAAGGCATCCGAAGTTGAGAGCAAGCGAGCATTTTCATCACTGCCCCTCGGTGTGACATCTAGTTTTCAGCATTGGGATCCTTACCCAATCTCAATTGAGAGCGCTAAGGGCGCCTATATGACCGATGTTGATGGTCGCCAGTTACTCGACCTCTCTATGGGATTCGGCGCCATGCTTGCTGGCCACCTCAATCCAGTCGTAGTGGAAGAGATTGAGACCTCATTAAACCGAGGCATGTTATTTGTGACCCCATCGCCTACCTCGACCGATGCGGCAGAGCGCATCTGTAAGCGCTTTGGTATCGACCAGGTTCGTTTTACAAACTCTGGCACCGAATCAACGATGTACGCCGTCCGTGTTGCGCGCTCAGCGACAGAGAAGATGGGCATCCTTAAGATTGAGGGCGGCTACCACGGTAGCTACGACCCATTCGTCGTTTCCAGCAAGCCACCTGTCGACAAGATTGGTAAGGCTGACAAGCCAACTCCGTATGTCGACTCCAACTTGGTTCCGGGCGATATCTACGTTGTTCCGTTTAACAACATTGAAGCCCTCGAGAAGATGTTTAAGAAGAATGCAAAGAAGATCGCTTGCTTTATCGTCGAGCCAGTTCTCGAAAACCTAGCAATTGTTCTTCCAGATGCTGGATATCTCGAGCGCGTTCGTGAACTCTGCGATCAGTACAACGTTGTTCTTATCTTTGATGAGGTAAAGACGGGTCTGACAGCTGGTGCACACGGTGCTGCTATGCGTCTTGGAGTAAAGCCGGACTTGATTACTTTGGCTAAATCAATTGGTGGAGGACTTCCACTCGCTGCCTTTGGTGGCAAAAAGAAGTACATGGACTTCGTGACCAATAACAAGATGGCTCACTTCGGTACATTTAACGGTAACCCACTTGCAATGGCAGGTGTGCGTGCGATTGATCGCATCGCAACCGAAGAGACTCTTGGCGCGGCCGAGCAGCTCAATCACCAAGCTCTCGAACGCATCGGTGACATCATTGATGAGTACCAATTACCAGCGCACACTGTTGGTTTTGGAGTCAAGGGTTGTGTTACTTGGGCAACGTCGCCTGTGCGCAACTACCGCGATTACAAGGCTACCGATTTTGGTGTGGCAGAGGCTCATTGGCTCTTCGCACTCAACCGCGGAATTATCACTCCCCCTGGACTTGATGAGCAGTGGCTTATTTCTCTCGCCCATACGCAGACTGAAATCGATATCTTGGTTGATGATTTTGCAGAATTCGCTAAGGCATTGCGCAGTTAACAACTAACACAAAAGTAGAAAAGGAAGTCCTGACAATGGAGTCAGCACTAGATACCGCACTACGACAATTAGGCCGAGCTGTTGAACAGCTAGGACTATCAGAGAACGAGTGGCAGACCTTGTCTACGCCTCGTCGAGTTCTTGAAGTTGCTGTTCCGCTTCGTGGCGATAACGGTAACGTCGATATGTATAAGGGCTTCCGAGTCCAATACTCGACCACTCGCGGTCCATCCAAAGGTGGAGTTCGATTCCACCCTGATATCGATATGGGTGAGACCGTTGCTCTCGCAATGTTGATGACCTGGAAGTGTGCACTTACCAATCTTCCCTATGGTGGTGCCAAAGGCGGGATCGCGGTAGACCCCGCAACGCTCTCTCTTGCAGAAAATGAACGACTCACTCGTCGCTACACCTCAGAGATTCTCCCCATCATCGGACCAGAGCGTGATATCCCAGCACCCGATGTCGGAACAGATGAGCGCAATATGGCCTGGATGATGGATACCTACTCTGTCAATGCCGGCTACTCAGTTCCGGGAGTCGTTACCGGTAAACCAATTTCACTCGGTGGATCTCTTGGTCGCACATCGGCAACCGGAGACGGCGTTGCAATCTCTACTCGTGAGGCTCTGCTCGTTAAAAATATCGATCCTCTCAGCGCAACTGTTGCAATCCAAGGATTTGGAAAGGTTGGTTATTGGACTGCGGTGGGGCTCGAGAAGATGGGTCTCAAAGTTGTAGCAGTCAGTGATGTTCATGGAGGTGTGACAGGTTTTGATTCTGTAACCCAGCTATGGGAGCACTTCAAAGAGCATGGCAATCTCGATGCGCCAGGAACGGATCGACTTACCACCGAAGAACTTCTCGCCCTTGATGTCGATGTACTGATTCCAGCTG
>NZ_JBJTMK010000114.1:0-7009 GCF_046070465.1 Candidatus Planktophila sp.
TCGCAGAGTTGCTTCTGCCAGAGCTTGACAGCTTCGGGATCTTCCAGCGGCGTAAAGCCGTAATAGAGGATTACCTTTGGGATAGATGGCGCATGCTTGTTCACAGGAGAGATTCTAAGCGAGGGCAATTGTTTAACGAAATACGGGGGCTCTACACGGGTTCGTTCGCAGAACGTGCTGGAGTGAAGAACTCTTTCCCTGCAGGGGAGCGCCACATACATGAACCATCGGCGAAGCTCTCCACCTTCCAGCCATAATGAGTCTTCAATTTATGGTGGCGACGGCAGAGTGCACCAAGATTTTCGATTGAAGTGGTGCCGCCAGAATCCCAACTTTGTGCATGGTCGAGGTCGGAGAGAATTGCAGAACGTCTACATCCAGGAAACCTACATGTTCGATCTCGGGCAATGAGAAAATCTTTAAGCGCCTGCGGAGGTTCGTAATGCTCTCGACCAAAATCGAGGAGATTTCCAGTAATGGGCTCTGTGACAAATCGTTTCCAGCGCGCATCCGATGCAATTTCTCGAGCAACTGATGCGGGAATCGGTCCATATCCTGCAAGTTCGCCGGGGTTTTCCGCAAGGCCCATCAAGGTTGGCAAATCAACTGTGACATTAACGGTCAGCGGCCGGCGATGAGGAGTGACATCGTCGAGAGTCGATGACAAATACTGTGAAGCAATGGCAGCAAGTGCATCTGCGCGCTTCATATCTTTACTGCGATTATCAGAACCTACATGGCTGCAATTCTCTTGATCATCACGGGCTTGAGCATTGTGATGGTCCTGCGCTTCAGGAGAGAGCGCATTGAAATCTTCAAGACATTGTCCGCAGGTGCGATCACTCTGTCGTATAAATGCTTCAACTGCATTCATTACGACTTTGGCTTCATGTGCCGGCAAGAGCGCAATAATTGTGGACATTCCGTTGGGTTCGTCGAAGCAGGTGACTCGGCGGAGTTCGCGGGCACTGGCAACTGAATCTTCAAACTCTTCCGGGTTGCGCTGGGTAATAACTTTGCGTACCAAGTTGCCGACTTGAGAAGGAGTATGGAATTCAGCATATGAAATTGCCCGATTTTCAATTTCGAAGATGACGGATTCGGGCAAGCCACGATTAAGGGCAGAAACAGTCTCGCGTGCAATTGCATTTGCATGTGCAGCGGAGATTTCGCCGGTGGCGAGAGCGGAACAAGTATTGGGTAGATGATTTGTAAGGGCTCGTGCAATATCAATCTTGATCTGCGCACCTGATGGTGAGAGGCGAAGTGCTGTAGAGACATCTTCACGCTCGGAATCATCGAGCTGGTAAACAGGATCTCCATGAGGCCCGGATTCGCGTCCTGCAACTGCAACGACAGCACGATGCATGAGCGCCTGAATCCACGACTCTTGGCGTTCGATTGCAGTTAAGTAATCGATACGGGAAGCATGGGGAAGTTCTTGCGGATCTATCGCAGCTAGTTCAGCGAGGACCCGGGCTGAAGGAATATCGTGGAGAAGACGGACCACAACTTCAGGCAAAGATTCGTCCGCGCTACCTTGCTGGGCGCGGAAGTCATCGGCGTCGTGGTCGCGAATTATGAATGCTGAGCTCATAAGGGGATATTTATGGGAGCCACCGACAGATATAGAGAGTTTTCCTCGCTAATTCTTCAAGAGAAGCAAAAGGCGGGAGTGAGGAATTCGCAGAGTATCGGGAATAAAAGAAAAGATTTACAAGTTGTAGGTAATTGAAAGTTCAACTATATTGAGAAAGTCGAGTTACATAAAAGCGCACAACGAGAGTGCATATCTATGCAATTCAATGAATAAAGGAGCACATCATGCCTGCAGTAACCGTTAGCGATATCACCGTACTTCCGCGCATCAGCGCAGGCACCAATCTCCGAGCGCGCACAATTAAAAGCATCACTACTGCGCCGCAAGGTTATGAAGGCGAAGGTTTCCCTGTTCGTCGCGCATTTGCAGGAGTTGATTTACAAGAGCTCGATCCATTTATTCACCTCGATCAAATGGGTGAAGTGGAATATGCACCAGGTGAACCTAAGGGAACACCTTGGCATCCACACCGCGGATTTGAAACTGTTACCTACATTATTGATGGAATCTTCGATCACAAAGATTCCAATGGCGGCGGTGGAACTATTACCAATGGCGATACACAATGGATGACTGCCGGCGGCGGAATTCTTCACATTGAAACTCCACCAGAGTCACTAGTGATGTCGGGTGGCCTATTCCACGGATTCCAATTGTGGGTCAACCTTCCAGCGGCAAAGAAGTGGGCACCACCTGCCTATCAAGATGTGCGGGCACATGATGTTGCACTTCTTTCGACACCTGATGGTGGATCTCTTTTACGTGTTATCGCCGGTGAAGTTGACGGTCACTTCGGTCCAGGAAATACACAAACTCCAATCACTTTGCTTCACGCAACAATTGCACCTGGTGCAGAACTTCGCCTTCCTTGGCGTAAGGATTACAACGCACTCGTGTACACAATGTCGGGACATGGTTTTATGGGTGATGAACATCGTCCAGTATCTATGGGGCAATTGACTGTCTTCGGTGACGGTGATGCGATTGTTGTTCGCGCTGCAAAGCAGCAAGAGTCTCGTTCACCCAATCTTGAACTCTTTATCCTCGGTGGTCAGCCAATCAAGGAACCTGTTGCCTGGATGGGTCCATTCGTCATGAATACAAAGCGCGAAGTACTGCAGGCATTTGAGGATTTCCAGAAAGGTCTACTCGGGTCGATTCCAGCTATCTATAAGGAAGATGCGAAGCGTCCCCTTAATCGCACAGATAAATTAGGCGGCGATGTGAAAGCTGCTGATGTCGCCGCACAGGAGATCCTCGATGTTCATGGAGCACCTACAGATATGCAGGAGAGCTAAGTAAGCCAGAAGTACTGTAAGAAAAATAAGCCTGTTGCAGCGAATGCGGCAGGCTTATTTGTTTCCCTTAAGCTCTCCGCGTGTTAAGTGATAGAGCAAAGCCTGAATAGTTGTGCGGCGGTGATAAGCCTCGCGCCAAATCACAGACTTCGGGCCATCAATAACTGAAGCCGCAACTTCCTCACCACGGTGAGCGGGTAGGCAGTGCATAAAAATCGAATCTTCTGCAGTCAGTGACATCAAACGATCGTCGATTGCAAATGGTGAAAGCGCTGCAAACTTCTCTGCGCGTTCTGCCTCTGGGTCTCCCATCGACATCCACACATCCGTATAGAGAACGCTCGCATCTTTTGCAGCTGCCTCGGGATCATTTGTGATTTCGATAGTCGCTCCGCTCTTTGCAGCGATTGCATGTGCACGAGCAACGACTTCTGCATCAGGGGCAAACTTTCCGGAAGGTGTTGCGGCAATAACGTGCGCACCCATGATGGCACCCATCATCAACCAGGCATGGGTCATGTTGTTTCCATCACCAAGATAAACAAACTTACGACCGCTGATATCGCTTCCGAAGTTCTCACGAATTGTCACCCAATCTGCAAGTAGCTGTGTTGGGTGATCGAGATCTGTAAGGCCATTAATAATTGGAATAGTTGAATTTGCACCGAGTTCATCGACATCTGATTGAGCAAAGGTGCGTATGATCATGGCATCGCAGAATCCACTGATGATGCGCGCCGTATCAGCAATGGTCTCGCCGCGACCAAGCTGGAGCTCATCACCGCGAAGGAATATGGGAGTTCCACCAAGGTGGGCGACGGCCGTTTCAGATGCAAGACGGGTGCGAGTCGAAGGCTTGGTCATATAGATGGCAACGCTCTTGTTGGCTAAAGTAGAATTTGCTCGAAGAGGTTGTGCCGCGAAGTCGCTGGCAGTTGCCAAGAGGAGTTCAACATCTTCACGAGAGAGATGTTCTGTTCTCAATAAATCCTTCATCACAGAATTCTACCCGCCCGATGCCAAGCCTTTCACAGAGTTATTTCTGCCTCGCCACTATCCTTGCCGCATGGGTTTATTTACGCGTGAAGATAAAGGCATCGGAATCAGCACCGATACCGATACTTTGACGCGCACTGAGACGACACCCGATTTTCAAGAGGATGACGGCGGCCACGATCGCTTCGCTCATTACATCAAGAAAGAGAAGATTGTTGAGTCCGCTGTAACTGGGAAAGCGGTAAAGGCTCTCTGCGGAAAGAAGTGGGTCCCTTCACGAGATCCCTCCAAGTATCCCGTGTGCCCCATGTGTAAAGAAATCTTCGAAGGCCTTCGACCTGGCCCAGAAGATAACGAGTAATGTGCGACATCGCGCAATGATGAGAAAAAATAGGCGAGTTGCATCTGCAATTGCAGCACTCGTCTGCGCAACCTTCTTGGCAGGAACTTTTATTGCTCCAGCAGCACAAGCTGATAACCCACCTCGCAAAATTCTGACCGGCTGGATTCCGTATTACTCCATTAAGACTTCTCTACCTGCAGCAATCAATAATGCTGATCTCATCAAAGAGGTAATGCCATTTTGGTACACGTTGAAATTTGACGGTAAGAATCAGAAGGCTGTCGTAACTGACTTATATACACCTGCTAACCCAAGTGTTCCGATGGCTCAAACCGTCGGTGCGCTGCGCAACGCAGGATTCGCATTAATGCCCACTATCACCGACGGAACAGCTAAAGATGTGCTTGCTGGATTACTTGCAAAGCCAGCATCACGCACTCAAATTGTTCAAGCGATTACATCGATGGTTCTTACAAACAATTACGACGGAATCGATTTGGATTTTGAAGGTTTTGCATTTGTCGACAGCAATTCCACCTGGAGTAAAACAGCGCCACTCTGGACGGCATTCATTAAAGAGCTCAGCGCGTCACTTCATGCTGAAAAGAAGTTGTTATCAGTTTCTACGCCTTACGTTTTAGACCCGAAGGGAACCCAGAAGGGTTATTACGTATATGCATGGGCCGCTATTGCGCCATACATAGATCGTCTACGCATCATGACTTATGACTACTCTGTTGCAAAAGTTGGCCCTCTTGGTCCAATTACATGGACAGAGCGAACGCTTCAATACGCAGTATCCGTGATGCCTGCATCAAAAGTATTTATTGGAATTGCTGGTTATGGCCGCGACTGGGTGACATCTGTCAGCGGTGTCTGTCCTGCAAACGTGGCATCAGTGATTAAAGGTGGAGCCAAAGCTGCGACTTTTGTGATGCGAGATGCACAAACGCTAGCTGCTTCATATGGAGTGGCTCCCGTATTCAATGAGCAATATGGTGAGATGACCTTTAGCTACCAGAAGGTCTACAACGGCCTCACTGCGGGTGGACTTTCTACATCGTGTACCGCTCAACGCACTGCTTGGTATCAGGATTCGAAGGCATTCACGCTGCGTGCGGCTCTCGTTGATAAGTACCGACTCGGCGGAATAGCAGAGTGGACGCTCGGCATGGAAGAGCCTCTTGCGCTTGAGGGCATCCGAAACGTTGCAAAGGCGATTGCCCCCGACCAAGTAACAGCTGCAATCACAATTGATAAGACAGCTATTGAATACGGTGATCCAATCTCGATTGCAGGTACCTTCACTATTAAAGATAAGTCCCCACTTGCAAACATTGCAGTTCGCATTGAAGGAAAATCTGTAGGAGATTCCACCTGGCGACTTCTGACAACGGCTACTACAGATGCGTCAGGCAAGATTTCTAAGCCGCTCTTGATTGGTAAAGCCACAACAATTCGGGCTTACAGCGAAGGCACTTGGGAGCGTGGCGAGGGAATTTCAAATGAAATCGCAATCACAATGTCTCGCTTGTTATTTGTAACAGCCCCTTCATCTGTGAAAAAGAACGAGACATTTACAGTTACTGGATCCATCCGCCCTCGCGAAACTGGAACCTTTATTCAATTCGAGAAGTTGGCAGCAGGTAAGTGGCAACCATTCGGGTCTGTCATCACCACCGACCCGCAGGGCGCTTTCACTTTCCCAGTCGCTGGTCAGGTAAAGGGAGTTCTCACTCTTCGAGTCAGTGCAGCAGCTCAAGCTCAGTGGCCAATCACTACAAGTAAGCCTTTCTCCATACTTATCCGTGGCGTTGGCTCTTCAGAGTTGGTTAAATAAATCCATGGCAGGTATTTCTCATGGCTAAATTGGCAGATGCCCTTGAAGAAGAGATCGCAGCAATATTCTCTGGGGATACTCCATGGGTCACGATTGTCTGGGATGACCCAGTAAACCTTCAGAGCTATGTCACCTATGTTTTTATGGAGTTATTCGGATATTCAAAAGCTAAAGCAACCGAACTCATGATGCAGGTGCACACAGAAGGAAAAGCAATAGTCTCCACCGGTAGTCGCGAGGAGATGGAGCACGATGTTGCTCGCCTCCATGAATACGGATTATGGGCCACATTGCAGCGCGGGGATCAAATTTAATGGCCGCAACTGAAGGATTTAAGCGCCATGGCGCAGATTCATATGTCGCGACATTTGCTGAGACAGAGAAAGAAGTGCTTCTCAACCTTGTTGAACAAATGATTGAACTCCTTGCAGAGCGCGTTGATCATGGCCACGAAGATCCACTCGCCGCAATGGTCGGAATTACTTCACATGATTCACCTCCTGAAGATGAAGTTCTACATCGCTTATTACCAAATGCATATGCAGATGATGTCGATGCAGCCGAATTCCGACGCTATACCGAGTCAACTCTTCGCGGAAAGAAGCAGGCACACGCAATGTCAATTCGCATGATGCTCAAAGCATCTCCTGAGGGAGATATCGAACTCGATCACAAATGTGCAAACGATTGGCTCGGTGGACTTAACGATGTTCGGCTAGCTCTTGGTGTCCGATTGAAAATTGAGAACAATAGTTACGAACATCTCGAATTACTTTCACCCGATGATCCTCTCCGCGGGGTCTATGCTGTTTACAGTTGGCTTGGATGGCTACAGGAGACTCTCCTAGAAGCGCTGATGGATGAAATTACTGAATAGAAATTAGCCCTAGAATCTGACCATGGCTCTTACAATTTCGCGTGCAATTGTCGAT
>NZ_JBJTMK010000115.1:0-18216 GCF_046070465.1 Candidatus Planktophila sp.
AGCGAGCTCATGTTCTTCGCCGCGCTCTTCGCGATGTACTTCACTACACGCGCAGTGCAGGGTCCATCTGTGTGGTTTGAGTCGACAGAGATTCTCAATATTCCGTTTGCAGTCCTCAATACCACCGTTCTCGTCCTATCATCTGTGACATGCCAGTTTGGTGTCTTTGCTGCTGAGCGTTATCAACCACGTCGCACCGGTTCACTCCTGAAGATTTCTTCCTGGGGAATGCGCGAGTGGTTTTCGCTTACCTTCTTGATGGGTGGCTTCTTTATCGCCGGCCAGATTTACGAGTACGCATCATTGGTAACTGAAGGACTCACCCTTTCATCCAATGCATATGGTTCGGTCTTCTATCTTGCAACTGGATTCCACGGACTTCACGTAACAGGTGGTTTGATTGCATTTCTGATCGTTCTGCTTCGTGTTGCAAAGGCTCGCCGATTTACTCAGAGTCAAGCAACTACAGCAATCGTTGTTTCGTACTACTGGCACTTTGTTGACGTGGTATGGATCGCCCTCTTCTCAGCTATCTACTTGATCAAGTAAATGATCAACCCTAGGAAGGAATACAAGTGAAGCGTCTATCACGCCTACGTCGCCATCGTGCGGCAGGACCAATTCTTTTGGTCTTCGCTCTCTTTACTATCGGAACAACTTTCCAGGTAGCTAGCGCGGTAAATAACACCACGACAACTGCAGTAGATCGTTCTGCCGCTATCGCAGAAGGTAAGCAGCTTTTTCTCAAAGGGTGTTCATCATGCCATGGACTTAATGCCGAAGGTGGAGCTGTAGCGCCATCGCTGATTGGCGTTGGTGCTGCATCTGTCGATTTCCAGGTTGGAACAGGTCGCATGCCGATGGCAGATATGAGCCAACAAGCTATGCGCAAGAAGCCTGTGTACACACCTGCGGAAGTAAACGCGCTTGCCCAATATGTTGCATCGCTTGCACCTGGACCAGAAGTTCCAAGTGATGAAGTGCTGAATTACGAACGTGATGGCTCTGTCGCTGAAGGCGGCGAACTATTCCGTACAAACTGCGCAATGTGCCATAACTTTGCCGCTCAAGGTGGAGCACTTACTCAAGGTAAGTACGCACCAACACTCATGGGCGTTGAACCAAAGCACATCTACGAAGCGATGATTACCGGTCCACAATCTATGCCTGTCTTCAGTGATAAGACACTTACCGCTGACGAGAAGCTTTCGATTATTAAGTGGATCAAGGCCGCTGAGTCACAGCCACAACTTGGTGGCGCTGCATTGGGCCGAGTCGGTCCAGTAACTGAAGGCCTTTTGGCATGGACCCTAGGAATCGGATTGCTCATTGGTGTAGCAGTCTGGTTGGCGATGAAAGCGAGATAGATCAATGTCTAACGAAATCGAACTCATCAAAGATCCAGGGCTTCCGGCGCACGTGCATCGTCGTGCAGACGACGACGAGAAGTATGCGAAGAAGGCAGAGCTACAAGTAGCTATTCTCTTTATCCTCTCGGCTTTGGGAACAATTCTTCTCATTGCTTCCTACATCTTCATTCCTACAGATACATTTATCTTCATTCCAGTGATGGGTGAAACAAATGCACATCAGTTGTTCTTGGGGCTAGGAATGGCAATTGCACTCTTCTGCATTGGTGCAGGCGCAATTCATTGGGCTAAGACCTTGATGCCCGATAACGAAGTTATTGCAGAACGTCACGAGTTCCGCTCACCTGACGAAGATCGTGCAGACTTTGTAAAGACTGTTAAGGCTGGTGCCGGTGCTGCCGGTCTTGGCCGCCGACCACTCATCAAGCGCACCCTCGGTCTTGCTCTAGGCCTTTCAGGACTGACACCGCTCTTGCTGCTACGCGACTTAGGTCCACTTCCAAAGGACGATCTCACCAAGACATCCTGGAAGGCTGGCACCCGTCTGGTCACCGACCCAGGTGATCGCCCCATCAAAGCATCCGACCTTGAAGTCGGTGCAGTTGCACAGACTCTTCCTGAATTGCCAGCTGGCGAAGATCACCGATCATTGAGCGATATTGGAAAAGACGCAGTGCTTCTCATTCGCCTTCGTCCGGAAGATTTCAACCTCGATGACGAGCGACTCTCTTGGACGCATGAAGGCATCATCGCCTTCTCCAAGATTTGTTCACATATGGGTTGCGCAGTTGCACTATACGAACAGCAGACTAAGCACCTCTTGTGCCCATGTCACCAATCCACATTTGACGTTACTCGAGCAGCGAAGGTCATCTTCGGCCCCGCTGCTCGCCCACTCCCACAACTGGCAATCACAGTTGATGAAGAGGGGTACCTCATTGCAAAAGCACCATTTAACGAACCTGTTGGACCAAGCTTCTGGGAGCGCTCATCATGACAGCACGCGAACGAATTGCAGGCAATGTAGCTAGCTACGTTGACGACCGTACTGGTGCAGCAAAGTGGATGAAGAAGAACCTCACCAAGGTCTTCCCTGATCACTGGTCATTCCTTCTCGGTGAGATCTGCTTGTACTCATTTATCATCCTTCTCGCATCTGGAACTTTCCTTACATTCTGGTTCGATCCATCGATGAAGGAAGTTGTGTACGACGGCTCTTATGCACCACTGAAGGGTCTCGAGATGTCTGCCGCTTATGCATCAACACTCGATATCTCCTTCGAAGTTCGTGGTGGACTCTTGATGCGTCAGATTCACCACTGGGCCGCTTTGATCTTTATGGTCGGAATCGTTGTTCACTTGCTCCGTGTCTACTTCACTGGCGCTTTCCGCAAGCCACGCGAATTCAACTGGATTATCGGTGTCGGTCTCCTCACTCTCGGAATCGTTGAAGGCTTCCTTGGTTACTCACTTCCTGATGATTTGCTTTCAGGAACTGGCATTCGTATCGCTGAAGCTATTATTCAAGCCCTCCCCCTTGTCGGTTCCTACCTTGCATTCTTTGCTTTCGGTGGAGCCTTCCCAGGTGAAGCATTTATTCCACGCATCTACACAGTGCACGTACTTCTCCTGCCTGGAATCTTCTTGGCGCTGATTACGGTCCACTTAATGCTCGTCTGGTACCAGAAGCACACACAATTCCCTGGCCCTGGTCGTACAGAGAAGAACGTCGTTGGATATCCATTGATGCCTATCTATATGGCTAAAGCTGGTGGATTCTTCTTTATCGTCTTTGGTGTCACCGCCTTCCTCGGTGCAGTTGCGTCAATCAACCCAATTTGGCTCTACGGTCCATATACGCCAGGTCAGATTTCTGCTGGCTCTCAGCCTGACTGGTACATGGGCTGGCTCGATGGCTTAGTGCGTATGTCACCACCACTTGAGACCCATGCCTTCGGCCACACAATCTCCTGGAACATCTTGATTCCAGGTTTGATCTTGCCGGGCATCATGTTCACGCTCCTTGCTCTCTATCCATTCATCGAAAGCTGGGCTACTGGCGATAAGCGCGAACACCATCTCCTTGATCGTCCACGCAATGCACCGAACCGCACAGCACTTGGCGCGATGGCACTGACCTTCACGCTCGTTTCCTTGCTGAACGGCGGTAACGACATTATTGCGACCACCTTCCACCTCACCATTAATCAGATGATGTGGTTCTCGCGTATTGGAGTTGTTGTATTACCTCCTATTGCCTTCGTGATTACAAAGCGCATCTGCCTCTCATTGCAGCGTGCTGATCGCGAACTCGTTCTTCATGGTCGCGAGACTGGTCGCCTTGTTCGTCTTCCACATGGTGAGTTCGTTGAAGTTCACGAACCTATCTCGGCAGAGCAGGCGTGGACTCTTACCTCTCATGAGCAACTTGCACCGCTCGAGCTATCAGAGTTCGATGCATCTGGCGTGAAGCGTCCTGGTTCATTGAAGAACAAGCTGCGTAATCGCATCTCACGAGCAACTGCGGTTGCAGTTCCTAAGGCAACCGAAACAGAACGTAAAGAGCTAGAAGGACACCACTAACGAGTCAATTTCAAACGCAAGCTTTTGAATGGCTTTACGCTCGTTGCACTAAAGCGACCCCCAGGGCCGTCATCGCAATACCGATGATCGCCTGGGAGTTTAGCTTTTCACCAAACAAGATAAATGCTTGAACCGCAGTCACTGGCGGTACTAAATAGAGCAGGCTAGAGACACGAGCCGCACTACCGTGAGTCAACATCCACAGCAATAACAGGATGGCAATCAGCGAAGTGACTACAACCGCCCAGGCCATTGCGAGGGCGGACTCGAGATTCCAGTCGATAGAAGTTTTTCCGGCTGCAACTGAGTAGATTCCGAGAACAATTCCTGCAATAAGAAATTGGTATGTGGTGCCCGTAAGAAGCGGAATCGAATGACCTAACTTTTTCTGCATGAGAGTTGCAGATGTTGAACCCGATAGCGCTGCAATTAAGAGAGCTAAAGCGATTACCGTCATCTCCCCCGTTCGTGAGAAGGCAGGTGCGAGGACAAGAATGACGCCTGCCAATCCAAGGAAGAGGCCCAACAATTGATTCCGGCTGAGCCTTTCGCCTAGCAACCTGACTGCGATCAGCGATACGAGCACTGGTTGGAGACTGGTGATTACAGATGCAATTCCTGAAGGTGAACCTTGGGCAATCGCTTCCCAGACTCCCCCGAGGTAGAGCGCATGAAGTGCAATTCCGATAGCCAGTGAGGCGTAGAGGTCTTGGCGTGTGAGCTTGAGAGATTGTCCAAGCGCCTTGGTAATCAACGCGAGGATTCCTGCTGCAATAAGAAGTCGTACGGAGAGGAAGAAAATGACATTAGAACTTTTGAATGCATACTTTGCTACGACGAAGCCAGATGACCAGATAACGACAAAGATCCATGGAGCGAAGGACTCTGCCTTGCGCGACAATTTAGGCAAGAGCGTAGCGCTCAAGGGTCTTCATCGTATGAGAGAACTACTTAGTGATGTGATGAAGAGGTTGGAAGTGGCTTCTCGTACTCAGTGACGAAACCGATAATGCTCACGATCAGCGCTGAAAGAGTGATCAGCGTGAGCCACCATCCAACTACAAGACTCAGGCCTAGCGCACATGCGCTGAGAGCGACAGGTAGTGGCCACCACGAGTGTGGGCTATAGAAGCCGAGCTCTCCAGCATCATCTGCAATCTCTGCATTGAGGTCATCTGAAGGGATATCAAATCCAATGCGCTTCTGAGTGAACCAGACATAGAAACCCACCATTGCAGCAAGGCATGAAGCCAGAATCATTCCCGTGATTCCGACCGGTTCATCTGCACCGGTTACATATGTGTAGACAACAGCCATGATTGCATAGAAGACAGCTAGACCAACGAAAAGTTTCCAATTAGCTTTCATGAACTAGTGTCCCTCTGTCTTAATGTGTGGATGATGGAGATCGAATGCTGGACGCTCAGAACGAATACGTGGCATTGATGTGAAGTTGTGGCGCGGTGGTGGACAGCTTGTAGCCCACTCAAGGGATGCTCCGTAGCCCCATGGATCATCGCAATTAACAAGTGGGCTCTTGCGAGTAATCCAGATGTTGATAAAGAACGGGATCATAGAGAGAGCCAGCAGAGCTGAACCAACGGTTGAAATCATATTCATGCCGGTGAAGCCGTCCGACGCCAAGTAATCAGCGTAGCGACGAGGGAAGCCCTTAATGCCCAACCAGTGCTGAATCAAGAATGTTGTATGGAAGCCGAAGAAGAGAGTCCAGAAGTGAATCTTTCCAAGGCGCTCATTGAGCATGCGACCTGTGAACTTTGGCCACCAGAAGTAGAAACCTGCGAACATTGCAAAGACCACTGTTCCAAAGAGGACATAGTGGAAGTGAGCCACAACGAAGTAGGTAGCAGAAACTGCGAAGTCCAGTGGCGGTGAAGCCAAGATGACTCCAGTTAATCCACCGAAGAGGAATGTGACGAGGAAGCCCATAACCCACAACATAGGTGTTTCAAATGAAACGTGGCCACGCCACATTGTTCCAATCCAGTTAAAGAATTTAACACCGGTAGGAACACCGATGAGGAAGGTCATAAATGAGAAGAAGGGAAGCAAGACCTGGCCTGTTGCAAACATATGGTGAGCCCACACAGCAACAGATAGAGCTGCGATTGCAATGGTTGCCGCAATCAATCCCTTGTAACCAAAGATTGGCTTACGTGAGAAGACTGGCAAAATCTCGGTTGCGATGCCAAAGAAAGGCAAGGCCAAGATATATACCTCGGGGTGGCCGAAGAACCAGAACAAGTGCTGCCACAACATCGCTCCGCCATTTGCTGGATCGAAGATATGAGTTCCGAAGAGACGATCTGATTCAAGACCAAGAAGCGCTGCAGCCAATGGTGGGAATGCAAGAAGAATCAAGATTGAAGTTAAGAGCGTATTCCAGCTAAAGATTGACATACGGAACATAGTCATACCTGGTGCACGCATTGTGAAGATTGTTGTAATGAAGTTAACGCCACCAAGAATTGTTCCGAGACCTGAAATAGCTAGACCAATAACCCACAGGTCTCCACCGATACCTGGCGAATAGGTTGCATTTGCAAGTGGTGCGTAAGCGGTCCAACCAAAGGAAGCGGCTCCACCTGGAGTTAAGAAACCACCGACGGCCATCAACGAACCAAAGAAGTAGAGCCAGTACGAGAGCATGTTCAAACGTGGAAAGGCAACGTCTGCAGCTCCAATTTGGAGAGGCATGATCACATTGGCAAAGCCGACAAAGAGCGAGGTAGAGAACATCAACAACATGATGGTGCCGTGCATTGTGAAGATCTGGTTGTACTGCTCATTACTCATGAACTGCATGCCCGGACGTGTCAGCTCTGCACGCAAGAAGAGCGCGAGGATTCCACCGACGAGGAACCAGGTGAATGAGGTTGCAAGATAGAGGTAACCAATGCGCTTGTGATCGGTTGAAGTCACAGTCTTTACAAACTGAGTACCCCAAGAATCCTTACGCTCAACACCCTGACGAGGTGCTGTAATCGTAGGTGCGTCAGCAAATGTAGTCATTAAGCGCCTGCCTTCAATGAGTTGATGTACTTCTGATACTGCTCAGGTGTCACAACCTTGACCTTAAAAATCATTTGAGCGTGATTGCGTCCGCACAAAATGTTGCATCGGCCTGGGAAAGTTCCGAGCTTATTTGCAGTGAACTGAATGTGGTTTGTGCGATCCGGAAGATTCTGCATCTGAATCATGAATGCTGGAATCCAGAAACCGTGCACCACATCGTTTGATGTAATAGTGAAACGAACGCTCTCACCCTGTGGCAGGTAGAGAGTTGGCGGATTCTCAGGAGTTCCAGTTACGACAGCGTCCTTGCCGGCTTCTGGGTATCCGAATTGCCACGACCATTGAATACCTTCTACTGAAATCTCATGTTGTGCCGGAGTCTTGAGATCAACAATCTTTGATTCCTTCGTTGCGGTGAAGTAGAAGAGCACAGCCACGATGATGAAAGGAATGATTGTGTAGATAATTTCAATCGGGATGTTGTATTGAGTCTGCTTAGGGAATTCACCCTTCTTCGCATCATTCTTACGATGGAAGAACGCAGGCCAGAGAATCAAGATGAGCGTAATGACACCCACGACTCCTGCTGCAATCCAGGCACCCTGCCACAATGAGAGTGAAATATCGTTCACGCTCGATGTGTTCTTTGGGTAACCCATTCCGGAAATATCATTCGACTTCAATGAGCATCCACTAAGGAAGGCTGAAGCTACGAGAGCTCCAAGTAGGCCAACCAGGGTGCGCTTTTTAGGTGCAGACATAGCGCTAAGGATAGTGGCGTAAGCGCTGAGTAGTTGCAGGAACAGGTATCGTTCCTTGGGTGGCTCACCTCACAGGAAATTTCACCTCGGAAGCCCCTCTCTCCCCTGCAGTCCGAGAGGCAATTTCTGCCGCCTTCGAACAAGGGTGGGCCGACCCGAAGAAGGCATCACAATCAGCGGGCAAGGCTTCTATTCTGACCCAGAGCGCCAAAGGCGAGATTGCCAAAGTTCTAGGAACCTCCCCCGAAAAATTAGAGGTCGTAGGTGAGCCCGCCCTGGTGCACTTTCTGGCCTTGCAAGGCTTTAGCCGAGGAGAACTTCCTCTCTATCTATCTTCGGCCGACGTCGGCAAGATTCGCGCTATCGCGCGTCAGAATGATGTCGAAGGCCGCCTTATTGGAATAGATGCGAACGGCATCCTTGTTGAGCCAGGATTCACATTTCCTCGCCACTCGGTCATCTCTCTTCAAGCTAGTAACGGCGAAACAGGTGCAACGCAAGATCTCGACCACTGGCGCAACCACTATTCATATGTAGTTCTTGATGCAACCCGCGCCATACCAACAGAAAAGCTCGTAGGTGGATTTGCTGCAACAACTCTCGATGCACAATCTTGGAATGGCCCGGCAGGGATTGGTCTCCTTCATATTGAAGACTCTAAGAACTTCTCATATCCACTACCTCACATCGCACCGATTCGGGTTCCGGGAACATATTCACTACCACTTCTTATTGGTGCGGCGGTCGCCATCAAAGAATTCGTTTCGAATGCTCAATCCTTAACGAGTATGCGTGCTTACTTCATCGATCTTCTAGAAGAGATTCCTGGAGTAACTGTCCTCGCAAAACACAGTGGAATCCACTCTCGACATATTTCGATTATTGTCGATGACATTTCAGCGGAAGAAGTTCTCCGTACCCTCTTGCAGCGTTCAATCGCTATCGATGCAGGCTCTGCTTGCTCGCCTGAAGACCTTGCCCCCAGCCATGTGATTGCAGCAATGGGATATCCAACTACCGGTCATTTACGGATGACCCTTCACCCCGGCCATACACACACAGATGTCGATAAGGCAGTTCATACAATGAAGGAAGTGCTGAGCGAACTACGCAGGTAAGTGAGCAGCTACTTCCACCGCTGCATCTGCACCATATGCTTCTTCAAAACGAGCAAGAAATTCAGCATTGGTGAAGCGGTACTCCTGAGTTCCCATGGTTTCGATGACATACGTTGCAATCATGGAGCCAAGCTGGGCACAGCGTTCATGGCTTAATCCCCAGGCGAGGCCGGCCACAAAGCCAGATCGGAAAGAATCGCCAACGCCTGTTGGGTCAACCTTCGCTTTCTCATTTGCACAAGTCACCTTGATGAATTCACCGTCAATGCTTTCGATACGAGCACCAGCAGAACCTTGCGTAACGACACGATACTTCACGCGCTGCAGAATTTCGTGATCGCTCCACCCGGTCTTTTGAATAGCAAGAGCTAGTTCGTACTCATTCATAAAGAGATAAGTAGCGCCATTGATGAGCTTTTGAATTTCTGCGCCAGACATACGAGCCATCTGTTGTGATGGGTCGGCTGCAACAGGAATATTATTTTCGAGCGCTACTTCCATATGGCGAAGCATCGCTTCTGGATCGTCCGGTGAAATGACGAGCAAATCGAATTTGCCTGTCTTCGCCATGATGGGTGCCAGCTCGATGTTACGAGCCTCTGACATAGCCCCTGGGAAGAAGGATGCGATCTGATTGAGCTCTGTATCTGTAGTAACTGTGAAGTGAGCGGTGTACTGCTCTTGAGAAATAAGAACGTGTGACGTATCTACACCATGGCGCGAAAGCCAGGCATCGTAATCCGCCCAGTCCTTTCCGACGGCTGCTATGAGCACGGGATTGAGGCCAAGGTTGGCCATTCCAAATGCAATATTGGCCGCACATCCACCGCGACGAACCTCTAAGCCATCAACCAGGAATGAGAGCGAGACTTTTTCTAATGAACCGGCAACAAGTGAGTCGGTGAACTTTCCAGGGAAAGTCATTAAGTGATCTAACCCGACTGAACCTGCCACGCCAATTCTCATGGGTGGATTTAACTACAGGTGACGATGAATTAGTTAAATGAATCGCCACATGCACAAGAACCTTGTGCATTGGGATTATCAATTGTGAAGCCTTGCTTCTCGATAGTGTCAACGAAATCAACAGTTGCACCCATGAGATAAGGATCTGACATCTTGTCGACAACAACCTTCACCGCACCGAATTCACGAGTGATGTCACCATCTTGATTGCGATCATCAAAGTAGAGCTGGTAGCGAAGACCTGAACAGCCACCTGGCTGAACAGCGACACGGAGATAGAGGTCATCACGGCCTTCTTGAGCGAGCAGTGATGCCACCTTTGAAGATGCAGCATCTGTCAAAGCGATGCCTGTTGTGAGGTTTACTGCTTGTGTTGTCTCTGTAGTCATGTGCTGAAGAATACCCGCGTCGGGTTGCCGAAGCGACTCGAAAAACGGGAGAATCTGCGCATGTCTTCAACATCACTGGCGCAACTTCTGCTGCTCGGCCAAGGCTCTGACTTGGCTTCAGAGCGTGGAGTCTCATGCACTGGTGAACTACCTGAAGCAAGCGATCCCACTCTGGTCGCCCGAGCAGCTGCGGCGAAAGCTGCTCTCGGTTCCAAAGTGTTGATCTTGGGTCATCACTATCAGCGCGATGAAGTAATTGCTTTCGCCGATATCACCGGAGACTCATTTAAATTGGCTCAATCGGCTGCTGCGCAAAGTGCAGCTGAATACATTATTTTCTGTGGCGTTCACTTTATGGCCGAAAGCGCTGACATCCTGACCGGCGATCATCAAAAAGTAATTCTCCCTGACCTCGCAGCAGGGTGTTCTATGGCGGATATGGCTACCGCATCTCAGGTTCATGATTGCTGGAGCCAACTTGAAAAACTTGGCGTAGCTGCAGCAACTGTTCCAGTTACCTATATGAATTCATCTGCCGCAATCAAGAGCTTTACTGGCGAGCACGGCGGAACCATCTGTACATCTTCCAATGCCGAGAAGACTCTGCGCTGGGCTTTTGGTAAGGCCGAGAAAGTTCTCTTTCTCCCAGACCAACATCTCGGAAGAAATACTGCAATCATCGATCTAGGACTGTCTCCCGAAGATTGCGTTGTATGGAATCCCTGGAAACCACAGGGCGGCCTCACTGAAGCTGAAATCAAGAATGCGAAAATGATTTTGTGGCGCGGACATTGTTCGGTACACGGTCGTTTTACTCGCGAATCAATCGAAGATTTCCGTACTCGCATCCCAGAGATCAAGATTATCGTGCATCCTGAATGCCAACATGAAGTTGTATCTGCGGCTGATGTCGTAGGTAGCACCGAGAAGATAATTAAGACAGTCTCTGAATCTGCCCCCGGTACACAGTGGGCTGTAGGAACAGAGCTCAACCTTGTCTCCCGATTAGCCGCAGCCAATCCCGATAAAAAGGTCTACTTCCTCGATCGAACAGTGTGTTACTGCTCAACCATGAACCGCATCGACCTGCCTCACCTTGTCTGGGCTCTTGAATCCCTCGTTGCGGGCACAGTTGTCAACGAGATTAAGGTAGATGCGCAGACGGCGCGATATTCAAAGATGGCACTCGAGCAAATGCTCGCCCTATAGTTTCCGCCATGACTGACGACAAGAAGAACCGACCAACACCGAAGCGCAAGGATGCAACTTCTAAGCATCACTCACTCGCCCCTATAAAGACAAAGGAAGAGAAGAAGCGCGCACGCGAGGCTCAGAAATCTGCACGTCTTGCAGCTCGAGCGGCTTATCTGCGCGGTGACGAAAACGCACTACCTGCTCGCGATCGCGGTCCAGTTAAGAAGTTTGTACGCGATTACATCGATTCGCGTCGATCAATCGGCGAATTCTTTCTCCCAATCATCTTCGTGGTTTTGATTCTCACGATGATTCCAACAAAGACAACGACCAATGCTGAAGGCTTGCCTCAGGTTCCCATGACGCAAGTAATCTCGATTGCAATCATGTATACAGTCCTTCTTATCTCGGTCCTTGATGGGGTGCGCCTCAACCGAAAGATTCGCAAACTTGTTAAGGCTAAGTTTCCAGGCCAACCAACTCGAGGCCTCGGAATTTATGGATGGCTTCGCTCGACTCAGATGCGCCGTATGCGCGCTCCAAAGCCGCAGGTAAAAGCAGGCGACAAGATTTAACTAAGCGCGCGGGTTTGGACTCTCGTTCTTCTTAGGATCTCGCTCGGGCAAGTTACCTAGTGCGGTATCAATCGCCTTCAATTGATCTGCAGATAACTTCACTCCAGAGGCTTTCACATTCTCTTTTACTTGTGATGGCTTGGTAGCGCCCATAATTGCGCTTGAAACATTGTCATTAGCCAAGACCCAGGCAATTGCTAGCTGACCAATGGTGAGGCCGGCATCATCTGCGATTGGCTTAAGGCGTTGAACCGCCTCTAGAACTTCCTCCTTCATCCAGCGAGAGATGAAATCTGCACCTGACTTTTTATCTGTGGCGCGTGAACCTGCTGGCGCTTTCTTACCAGGAAGATATTTGCCAGTAAGAACACCTTGTGCCATCGGCGACCACACAATCTGACCGATTCCCTCTTTACGTGAAAGAGGAACAACTTCGGCTTCAATCACTCGCCATAGCGCTGAATACTGTGGCTGGCTGGAGACGAAGCGGTTATATCCACGTGCATCCTGAATCTTGAGCGCATCCTTGATTTGTTGTGCATTCCATTCAGAGAATCCGATATAGCTAACTTTGCCCTGACGTATCAAATCATTGAAAGCGCTGAGAGTTTCTTCAAGAGGTGTTTCGACATCGAATCGATGTGCTTGATAGAGATCTATATGGTCTGTGCCTAATCTCTTCAGGGATGCATTGCAAGATTCCATAATGTGTTTACGGGAAAGTCCGCGATCATTCTTGCCGGTTCCAGTTGGCCAATACACCTTGGTAAAGACCTCGTATGACTCGCGGCGAACACCTTTGAGTGCACGTCCGAGTACGGCTTCGGCCTTGGTACCGGCATAAACATCGGCGGTGTCAAAGGTAGTGATGCCCACATCGAGAGCGGTTCTCACGCATTTAATGGCTGCCTCGGATTCAACTTGAGAACCGTGAGTGATCCAGTTTCCGTAAGAGATTTCAGAGACATACATTCCTGTTGAACCTAAGCGGCGATATTCCATATTGCAATCGTATGGGGTGCGTTGGTGATTGCCAATGGTTCGGCCATGTGGTTTGGTACGCACACAACTGAATATGGAAGACCGAGAATTTTTAGGGGAAGTTCGGTGCGATTCCGACGCTGACCCGCAACCGTATGAGTTTTTATAACTTAAGTCGGATTACCTAACTCTTCTCTTTGACCAACACCCGCCGAGGTTTGCGGGGCGTAGTCGTACGGGTTGCTATGACCTTTGCCAACTACCCCTGTGAGACTCTCTATTTATAGGAGCTCCAGATTGAAGAAATTCACTCTTATCGCAGCGCTTGTAGCTGCTCTCATTTCACAGACAACAATTGCCCCCGCGCAAGCCGCCGCTAAAGGTTGGCGTTATTGGGGTTACTACCAAGCTGCGGCAAAGACTTCGGTCTGGAAGGCGGCAATGACAGGGCCAACTGTCGATATTGCAGATGGATCAGTCGAAGGATGGATCTTCACCTTCAGCAGTGATGATGTTCCTTCAACTCCCCCATCAGTAAAGCCTTCCTTTAACGCAATCTGTGGCAAGACAAAGGCGCAGGCTGGCTTAAAGCGCATTGGTCTTGTTATCGATTTCGGTGCAGCTGCATATGCTCCCAAGGGAGAGAAGATCAAGAAGACAATAGTTCGTTGTGTTGTCACGGCCAAGGAATCTCAGGGCATTGATGTTCTTGCACAAGAGGTTGATGTCCGCAGCGCTGATTCAGGTTTGATTTGTGGCTTCAATGGCTATCCCGCAAAAGAGTGCGGCGTAGAAATCACTACCCCTAAGTCATTGCTCAAGAAGTAGATTTATGAAGAAGCCGTTCCACCCACTGACTTTCTGGGCAATTTTTACAGCGCTTACTGTTTCTGTTGTTACCTCAGATAGCGTTGCGTGTGCAGTAGTTGCAATGGGTGGAGCAGCTTTCATAGTTCATTTTCATAAGCAAGAAGGTCCGTGGTCCAAGAGTTTCCAATGGTCGCTGGTCGCAGGCCTCTATCTGCTCACAATCCGTGCGGTAACAGGCATCATCATCGGGGTTCCTAGACCAGGTAAGACTCTCTTTGAAATTCCACGAGTTCACCTTCCAAGTTGGTTGCCAGGCATTCGTATCGGAGGTCCTGTGACATGGGAGAGATTGTCATCTTCGCTCCATGAAGGTCTGATCATCGCGACGGTGATTGCCCTCTTTGGTGCAGCAAACTCAGTAACCAGCCCTCATAAACTTTTGCGGGTTCTTCCTTCAAGAATTTATCAACTCGCTGTCACGATGGTGATCGCTACATCTGTCTTTCCACAAATGATTTCGAGTATTTCTAGAATTAGAAGTGCCCAATTTATTAGAAGTGGAAAGAAGCCAAGAATCTCCTCAATCGCTCTGCCGCTATTAGAGGAGAGTTTAGGAAGAGCAGTAAACCTTGCAGAATCCATGGAGGCTCGTGGTTTCGGTCAATCTTCACAACAAAGCCGATATCGAGCTATCCATTACTCCCCCAGAGATTTTGCCTACATTCTCTGCGGATTAACAACTTCACTTGTGATGGTGGTGCTGTGATTACCTTCTCTAGAGTCTCACTTATCTACCCACACTCCACCACTACGGTGATTGAGGATCTCTCCTTTGAAATTCAAGAGGGCGAGATGGTACTGGTTATGGGGCATACGGGATCTGGAAAATCCTCACTGTTGCGTCTGATTAATGGGCTCGTTCCGCATCACACTGGCGGCATTCTCGGGGGCGAAATCGTTGTCGACGGAAAATCTACTCGCACCACTAAGCCTGGTGAATTAGCGGGAGTCGTCGGAATAGTTGGCCAGAACCCCATTGATACCTTTGTCACGGATGTTGTTGAAGATGAGCTCGCCTTTGGCATGGAATCGCTCAATTTTCCTGAAGATGTCATGCGTAAGCGCATTGAAGAAGCGCTCGACCAAGTTGGGTTAGCTCCATTGCGACAACGCACCATTGCAACCCTCAGTGGTGGCGAACAACAGAGACTTGCCATCGCGTGTGCGCTCGTGATGCACCCAAAGGTCTTGCTTTTGGATGAACCAACAAGTGCGCTCGATCCGATTGCCTCAGAAGAAATCTTGGCGATTCTTCACAGACTTGTTCACGATTTAAGTGTCACGGTAGTACTGGCTGAACATCGATTAGAGCGTGTTATTGGTTATGTCGATCGAATTCTGCTGATTGAGGCAGATGGAAAATCATCCATTGGCGCTCCGTCACAAATCTTGACCCTCACAGATTTAGTGCCACCAATCGTGCGATTGACTCGTGAATTAGAACTGGTCGATGTTGGCACAAGTACACGCGAAGTTCGACGCATTACTGAGAACTTACGTAGCAATCTTGCTGAATACGAGAGACCACAACACCAGTCAGGTGGGCAACTGGTAGAGATATCGCAGCTGACTGCAAGCTATGAGGGCTTCGCCGCACTCAAAAATATTGACCTGCTCCTCCATCGTGGTGAGATAACAGCGCTGATGGGTCGAAACGGTGCCGGTAAAAGCACTCTCATCAAATCTATCGTTGGACTCCACAAAGGCGATAGCGGTGCCATTCAATTCTCTGGTGTATCGATTCAATCCCTTAAACCGAAAGAGCGCTCTCGCCGCATCGGGTATATCCCGCAAGAACCCGGCGATCTCCTCTACCTGACAACTGTTGCAGATGAATGTGCGCGTGCAGATAAAGATAATGACGTACCCGCAGGCACTGCGCTTTCTTTACTCAAAAGAATAGTTCCAACGATTTCTGAAACATCGCACCCGCGTGAACTTTCAGAGGGTCAGCGCTTGGCTTTAGTGCTAGCCATTGTTATCTCAACTTCACCGGAACTTTTGGTTCTCGATGAACCAACACGTGGACTGGATTACGAAGCTAAGACATTTCTCATGCGAGAGCTTTACCGTCTTGCGCGTGATGCCAACACTTCAATCTTCATGGCAACACATGATGTTGAAATTGTGGCCGAAGTTGCAGACCGAACGGTCTTTCTCGCCGATGGTGAAAAAGTCGCCGATGGTTCTACTCTTGAAGTACTACTTGCATCCCCTGCCTTTGCACCTCAAGTTGCCAAGGTGATGTCACCAAGGCGCTGGCTCACGGTCGGAGATGTATTAAACGCTGTAGAAAACAGTGGCTCTCAGTGAAGAAGTTATCGATAACTTTTTTAGCGCTGCTCTCTTGTGGCGGATTCTTCTGGCCCTTTCTTGTCCCTACGCAAGCTATGGCAAATAAGGCGAGTTGGCTCTTTCTCGCATGCACGCCCATTATGGTGTTGTTGATTGTTCTCTTGGTTTCAGAAGATCAACTCAGCTCAAAAAATATTGCATTCCTCGGAATTCTCTCTGCTCTCATTGCGGCGCTGAGACCACTCGGAATTGGAGCTATTGGAATCGAACCAATGTGGTTTGCCCTCATTCTGGCTGCTCGAGTTCTTGGTCCGACATTCGGTTTTCTACTAGGTGCAATCAGCATGACTTTCTCCGCCTTATTAACGGGAGGAATTGGACCGTGGCTCGCCTATCAAGTATTTGCAGCAGCGCTTATCGGTCTCGGTGTGGGTCTTATTCCAGAGAGAACAACGGGCAGAATTGAAGTCGTACTTCTCGGAATCTACGGAGTATGTGCTGCGGAATTCTTTGGAATCGCAATGGATCTTCAGTTCTGGCCATGGTCACTCGGAAGCGGAACAGAGCTGTCCTATCAAGTCGGCGATCCAATTGGTGAGAACCTATCGCGATTCTTCCAGTATCACTTTCTCTCAGCGCTTGCCTGGGATCTTCCCCGAGCGACAATTACCTTGGTGTTGATTCTTATTGCAGGAAAGCCAGCTCTCAATGCGCTACGACGAGCACGACACAAGGCAGCGTTTGCAAGCCATGCAGAGTTCGTTCAATTAGCGGACGTGCGACTCAACCATCGGTAGCGCAACAACCGTCGAACTTGAATCGCGGCCTCGAACATCAACAATCAAAGAGTCACCGACAAGGTAAGTTGGCTCGACCAGTGCGAGTGCAATTCCTTTTTTGAGTGACGGTGAGAAAGTTCCACTCGTGACAATGCCGACTACCTTGCCATCACTATTTTTTACATCCATTCCTGCGCGAGGAATGCCTCGATCGGTAGCTTGCAGTCCCCGCAAAATACGATGCGGACCATTCTCCCGCTCAGAACGAAGTGCATCAGAACCCCTGAAAGACTCTTTCTTCCAACCCACTGCCCAGGTAGAGCCTGCTTGCACGGGAGAAATTTCCAGTGAGAGCTCATGGCCATGGAGTGGGTAACCCATTTCGGTGCGCAAGGTATCGCGTGCACCAAGTCCACAGATAAGACCATCGAACGGCTTCATTGCTTCTACGAGCGCATCCCAGACAACTGAGGCATCTTCCCATCGAGGAACTAGTTCATAACCGTGCTCGCCGGTATAACCAGTGCGACAGAGAATGACATCGCATCCTGCGATGGAAACGTGCGCAAAGGCCATGTAATCCATTGTGGGAATTACACCTAAAGATTCGATCACTGATGCTGCCTGTGGACCTTGAAGCGCAAGAACTGCATGGCGTTCGTGAAGGTTCATTACCTCGATACCTGCAGGCGCTGCCGCCTTGATGATTGCAACGACCTCTGTCGTATTTGAGGCATTAGGGATAAGAAAGAGATCCTCTGCTGTATTGCGATAGACGATCAAATCATCGACCACGCCGCCATCGGGATTGCAGAGCATCGTGTATTGAGCCTGGCCGTCGATAATGCGGTTGAGGTCATTAGTGACCTGGGTATTAAGAAATTCGAGTGCTCCTGCGCCCTTGACGCTCGCTTTGCCCAAATGCGATACATCGAAGAGTCCAACGCGTTCGCGAACGGCCGCATGTTCTGCAAGGACACCTGCGCCTGGGTACTCAATCGGCATAAGCCAACCACCGAAATCGGCCATCTTCGCGCTAAGGTCGATATGTTTCTGATGCAATGGTGAGTTTTTCACAAAGACAACTTACACTTGCGCAGGCGGAAAACTCGATTACAACCCGCAGCCGAGCTACAGAAGGAGCGTTATGTCAACGATCAAGATTTCAGATGGAATTGTTAAGGATGACATTCTCGTCGTAGGAGTCTCAATCAAATCTGGCAAGGGCGCGCTCACTATCGAATCAGGCGATTTAGCTTTAGATTCAAAGGCTCTCATAGCAACACTGAATGACCTCGG
>NZ_JBJTMK010000116.1:0-3117 GCF_046070465.1 Candidatus Planktophila sp.
GTATCTTCAGCTTCGATAGCGATAACTGACTTGTGGAGCTCGCCGCGAGTGGAGTTAAGGTGCTTTACAAAGTCAGTGATGCCACCTGCATATTGATAGCGAACTGAGAGTTGCTCGCCTTTTTCATCGACGTGGCCATCACGCAAATCTGTAAGAGACAAGATAAGACCCTTATTGAGAAATGCCATTTCGCGAAAGCGTGTAGAGAGAACCTCAAATGAGAAATCAACTGTTTCAAAGATCTCTGGTGATGGCCAGAATTGAATTGTTGTTCCGGTTTCAGTGGTTGCCTCACCTTTATTTACCGGTGCAGTTGGTACACCGAGTTCGTAACTCTGTGACCAAATAAATCCGTCGCGCTTGACCGTCGCAGTCATGTGGGTTGAGAGTGCATTCACAACTGAAGAACCCACACCGTGAAGGCCGCCAGAGACTGAGTAGCCTCCATCTCCAAACTTTCCACCTGCGTGCAAAACAGTAAGAACAACTTCGAGAGCTGGCTTCTTTTCGACCGGGTGAATATCAACTGGGATACCGCGACCGTTATCGATGACTCGCAGCGAACCATCTGCCATCAAGGTGACTTGGATTTCTGTGCAATAGCCTGCGAGCGCCTCATCCACTGCGTTATCGACGATCTCGTAGACAAGGTGGTGGAGGCCACGTTCGCCGGTAGAGCCGATATACATACCTGGGCGCTTGCGGACAGCCTCGAGGCCTTCAAGGACGGTGATCGAAGAGGCGTCGTAGCCCTGCTTCTTCTCAGACATCGCGCCTCCGTTGGCTATCAGCTAAATCGCCCCTAGGGGCCTTAGAAGCCCGATTTACTCAGGCTAGGCAATTATCCTAGTGGTAAATCCCGGCTGTAAATACCGCCAAAAGCCTTAGACGGTAGAAATCGCCAACTTTTAGCCCACTCTCTAAGGTTCCCTGTGGGGTGACCGGATTTTCTCCGCGTAAATGCCTTCCCTGTCCATTCCCGCGCCATTCTCAGCTAACCCACAGTATTGAGCGCGAGTATTACGCCATGGCCACAGAAACTTCCGGAAATCGCATCCTCGTCGTCGATGATGAGACCAGCATCAGCGACCTTATCGCCACCTCACTGAAATTCGTCGGCTTCGATGTGCGCACCGCAGCGAGTGGATCGCAAGCACTCGCGGTCGCAGAAGAGTTCAAGCCACACGCAATGATTCTCGATGTCATGTTGCCCGATCTCGATGGCTTTGAAGTCTGTCGCCAGATTCGCAACGAAGGTCATCAACTAGGTGTTCTCTTCTTAACTGCAAAAGATGAGATGAAAGATAAGGTCCAAGGCTTAACCATCGGTGGCGATGATTACATGACTAAACCATTTAGCCTTGAAGAGCTTGTTGCACGTCTGAAGGCGCTTTTGCGTCGTATCGGTGTTGTTGAACAAGCGATTGATGATGAGAAAATTTCTTTTGCAGACCTCGAACTCAATGAAGCAACTCATGAAGTGCGTCGCGCAGGAAATCTAATTGAACTCTCCCCTACAGAATTTACCTTGCTGCGCTACTTGCTCATTAATGCTGATCGCGTCGTATCCAAGGCGCAAATTCTCGATCACGTTTGGGATTACGACTTTGGTGGCGATGCAGGAATCGTTGAAACTTATATTTCCTATCTTCGTAAGAAGATTGACATCTACGAACCAGCGCTTATTCATACAGTGCGCGGTGTTGGTTACCGTCTACGAATTGCACCTTCAAAGTAATAGGCTTTCCCAATGAAGAGCCCTCTCCGCACTTGGTCGCTACGCAGCCGACTGGTTCTCGGAGTTGTTCTTCTCAGTGCTGCAGGTTTCATTCTCTCCAGTGTCGTCGCACAACAAGCTTTACGTTCCTATCTTTTACAGCAAATAGATAACGAACTCCTCTCACTCTCCGGAAGTTCACTTCCACGAATTGCAGAGGCAGGAATCGCAGCAGATGGCGATGATTACTATGGACATCACAATGAAAATCGCCCACGTCCCAGTTCTTCACCAGCACCTCGTACGCCGTTGCAGAGGATCCCTACTGCAACCTCTGTGACACTTCTTGATTCAACTGGATCGGTCACAGCAGGGTTAGGTGGAGACCTCAATGCAGCGTCAGTAGCTGATTATCTGACTGGAATTACCCCGGCAAAGGCCGCTTCTTACAATGGCAAAGCTTTTACTATTGATGCACAAGGAAATGACTTCCGTGCGGTGGCACTTGCTCTTCCCAACAATGCCGGAACAGTAGTCGCAGCTCAATCACTCGATGGACTCGATAAGACTGTTGGAAAACTCGGATTCTTCTTCTTTCTTATCGGTCTTCTCTTAATCACACTCATTGCAATCGCATCCCGCATCGTTATTAAAGTTGGAATGCAGCCACTAGAAGATGTTGAGCAAACAGCTGAACAGATTGCTGCTGGTGATCTCTCAGCACGAATGCCTGATGCCAACCCGCATACAGAAGTTGGACGTCTGGTGACATCTCTCAACTCGATGTTGGGCCGTATCGAAACCTCATTTGCAGCCCGCACTGAATCTGAAAATAAGCTCCGTCGTTTTGTCGCTGATGCTTCACACGAACTTCGCACCCCACTTACCGCAATTCGAGGGTTCTCTGAGCTCTACCGCCAAGGTGCAGTCTCTGGTGAAGAGCCTACCCGCGAACTTTTAGGACGTATTGAAGGTGAATCAAAGCGAATGGGTGCACTCGTCGAAGACTTACTGCTCCTTGCTCGACTTGATCAAGCTCGCGAGATGGAATCAAAGCCAGTTAATCTTGTGGATGTTGTTGATTCAGCAGTTGCCTCTGCTCGAGCTGCAGGACCAGAACACCCAGTGACTTTCACACCTCATACAGATGAGCTCTTTGCGCTGGGCGATGAAGCTCGCATTCACCAAGTTGTAGCAAACCTTCTTGCCAATGCACGAGCACACACACCTGCTGGAACAAAGATTGATGTCTCAATCCAACGCGATAGCGATGGAATTCGTATCGCGGTCTCAGATAACGGTCCAGGTTTATCAACTGAAGATCAAGAGAAGATCTTTGAACGTTTCTATCGCGCAGATCCAGCTCGCGTTCGCGTGGATGGTGAAGGTAGTGGGTTGGG
>NZ_JBJTMK010000117.1:0-10521 GCF_046070465.1 Candidatus Planktophila sp.
CACCAATCACGATCTAGTCGATACCCAGTTCGTAGCTAATAAGTACGGAATCCCAGGTGATCGTTATGCACTCTTTGCCATGTTCCGCGGCGATCCTTCCGATGGCCTACCTGGTGTTAAGGGTATTGGTGAAAAGGGTGCGGCGCTCATAGCAAACCATTTTGCAACCACAGATGAAGCACTTGCTGCTGCCCAATCAGGACATGAAGCCCTACCTTCTGCGCTTGCAAAGAAAATCATCGCAGGGGAGGAGTATCTGAAAATTGCTCCAACTCTGGTGCACTGCGCGAGAGATGTCGCATTACCCGCTATGGATATCGCAAAGCCGAAGAAACCTGTCGATCTCTCTCAGATTTACCAGATGAAGGAGGAGTATGGTTTGGGGGCAAGTGTGGATCGATTAATTTCTGCCTTAGGTTGGTAAGGATGGTTTCGGAGAGTATGAAACACGTAATTTTGATTCCCACCTACAACGAATCAATTGCAATAGTTGAACTTCTAAATTCGCTATCTGCTTTACATAATCAACGCGACTTTGATGTGATTGTTCTCGACGATAATTCTCCAGATAAGACTGCCGATATTGTCGATAATCTTCACTTTCCTTGGGTTCGCGTGTTGCGACGCCCTGGAAAGGCCGGATTAGGTGCCGCATATCGTGCGGGTTTTGCTGAAGTTCTTAAGAACGATAAGTACACCCATGTCATCACCATGGATGCCGATGGATCTCACCGAGTTGAAGATTTGCCAGCCATGATGGATGCTCAGCATTCCTCTGAATTGTCGATAACTCTCGGCACGCGCTGGATCGCCGGAGGATCTGTGGTTAATTGGCCATTAACCCGCCAATTACTATCCCGAGCAGGCACTACATACGCCCGGATAGCGCTGCGAATTCCGCTCCATGATTTAACGGGCGGTTTTCGAATCTACTCAGTTGCGCTCCTTCGAAAACTCAATTTATCGCACATGACGGCCACTGGATATTGTTTTCAAATCGAGATGGCGATGGCAAGCGATTTAGCTGGTGCCTCTACACGTGAAGTACCGATTACCTTCGTCGAGCGAAGCAATGGAATTTCAAAGATGAGTAAAGCAATAGTCTTTGAGGCGCTATGGCAGACAACGCTCTGGGGCCTGGCTCGTGCAGTGAAACCTAATGCCGATAAGTTACATTATGTAAAGTCAGAGTAATCTGACCCTACCCCTGCTCAGGCGAAGTTTCCCGTTATCTAAAGTCATCGAGCGGTGCACAAGAGCAGATGAGATTTCGATCGCCGTGTGCGCCATCGATACGAGCGACAGGCGGCCAATACTTCATCCGAGAACCGATGATTTCGCCGCTGACAAAGCCATCCAGGGGCGCTGGATAGCCCCCCTTCTCTCTTGGGTAAGCCCTATCCCAGCCGGTCGCGGTCACCGAGCGGGCAGTATGAGGGGCATGGCGCAGCGCTGATGCTTCTACGGCAACCTTCCCATCAATGACTTCCTGAATCTCAGCCCGGATTGAGATCATCGCATTGATAAAGCGCTCGATTTCAGCACTATCTTCCGACTCGGTCGGCTCAATCATCAGAGTTCCGGCTACAGGGAAAGACATCGTGGGTGCATGGAATCCATAATCCATGAGGCGCTTTGCAATGTCATCGACTGTAACGCCAGAGTCTTTAGTGAGACCGCGGATATCCAGAATGCATTCGTGTGCAACGCGACCGTTGGCACCTGTGTAGAGAACTGGATAAGAATCCGCAAGGCGAGCTGCCATGTAGTTAGCTGACAAAATCGCAACCTGTGTTGAGTGCGTAAGTCCTGGGCCACCGAGCAGACGAATATACGCCCAGGAAATCGGCAAGATACTTGCTGAACCAAATGGTGCAGCTGAAATTGGACCAGGACCTGTTGACGGACCTGCAAGTTCATCGAGTGGGTGGTTGGGAAGGAAGGGCGCTAGATGAGCGCGAGATATCACCGGACCGACTCCTGGTCCCCCGCCGCCATGTGGAATTGCAAATGTCTTATGGAGGTTGAGATGTGAAACATCTGCACCAAACTTTCCTGGCTGAGCAAGTCCTACGAGAGCGTTGAGGTTCGCACCATCAACGTATACCTGTCCCCCTGCTTCATGGACTAGACCACAAATCTCAGAGACGGCAGTTTCAAAGACTCCGTGTGTAGATGGATAAGTGATCATGAGTGCGGCAAGTGCGTCAGCATGTGCCGCAATCTTCGCCTTCAAATCTTCGACTGAAACATTTCCCTTATCGTCGCATTCAACAACAACAACTTTCATTCCTGCCATAACGGCAGATGCGGCATTAGTTCCATGCGCACTGGAAGGAATTAAGCAAATATTGCGGGCAGAATCCCCACGCGAATCGTGATAGTTACGAATTGCAAGAAGCCCTGCAAACTCACCCTGGCTACCGGCATTGGGCTGCAACGAAACTGCGTCATAGCCAGTAATCGCAACAAGCCAATCTGAAAGTTGTTGAATCAATTTGCGAGAACCTTGATTTTGCTCTGCGGGAGCAAATGGATGTAATGAAGCAAACTCAGGCCAGGTGACCGCTTCCATCTCTGTTACGGAGTTGAGTTTCATTGTGCAGGAACCCAACGGAATCATCGTCCGATCGAGTGCGAGATCGCGATCAGCAAGGTTGCGTAGATATCGCATCATTCCGGTCTCGCTGTGGTTTGTATTAAAGACTGGATGTGTCAGAAAACTGGAAGTGCGTACGACAGATTGAGGAAGGCTCTCCCCTGTTGTATCAGCGAATCCCAAAATAGAGAGAACATCAGCAAAAGTTGCCTCTGTGGTCTCTTCATCAAACGAGACGCGAATCTGAGTTGGGCTCACACGTGCAAAATTAATCCGCTTCGCTGCTGCCGCTGCATGAATTAATGCTGCATCTTCAACATCGATCGTGACAGTGTCAAAGACAACATCGTTACGTGAACTAGATGCTTTGCGAAGACGGGATGCGAAGTTATGAACACGAAGTGCAATCGAACGAAGACCAGCCGGTCCGTGATACATCGCGTAGAAGGCGCTCATATTTGCGAGTAGCACCTGCGCAGTACAGATATTCGACGTCGCCTTATCGCGACGAATATGTTGCTCGCGAGTTTGGAGTGCAAGACGGAAAGCTGGCTTTCCAGTCGCATCAATACTTTGCCCAACAAGGCGACCTGGCATCGATCTTTCAAGACCATTGCGAACCGCCAAGAAACCTGCGTGTGGACCACCAAAGCCCATCGGTACACCGAACCGCTGAGATGTTCCGACCGCGATATCTGCACCCCACTCCCCTGGTGCTTTAATCAGGGTTAAGGCCAGTAAATCCGTTGCTGCAATGACAAGCGCATCACGTGAATGTGCGAATTCTGCGAACTGTGAATAATCGATAATCTCGCCTGTTGTATCTGGATACTGAACAAGTGCACCGAAGAACTCACCGTCATATCCATCGCGAGCAATATGCCCTGAATCAATTTCTACAACTCTGATACCAAGTGGCTTCGCGCGTGTGAGGACGACCGCCTTTGTCTGAGGGTGTACATGCTCTTCAATCAGAAAGACGGCGTCATCGCTCAGTTTTGATGCGCGGCGGGCAAGTGTCATCGCCTCCGCTGCTGCAGTTCCTTCGTCGAGCATTGAAGCGTTAGAGATATCAAGTCCGGTGAGCTCACAGACCATTGTCTGAAATGCAAAGAGGGCTTCCAGGCGTCCTTGCGAAATTTCTGGTTGGTATGGTGTGTAGGCGGTGTACCACGCTGGATTTTCTAAAACATTTCTTTTGATGACAGGCGGAACAATGGTTCCGTAATATCCAGTTCCAATCAGTGAGCGAAAGACTTGATTCTCAGATGCGATCTCACGAAGTTCAGCAATGACTTCAACTTCGCTCTTGCCCTCTCCCAGCGAGGATTCAATGGTTCCATTGATGGCAATGTTGGATGGAACGACATCTGCGATGAAGCTTGTGAGATCTTTGTAGCCAAGAGCCTGGAGCATTGATGCTTCGTCGAAGTGAGTTGGACCAATATGACGATCTTCAAATGAACGGCTCACAACGTAACCCCACTAACTATGTGAATAAGTGGGTGCAATATATTGCGAATTAAGCCCCTTTAGCCTTACGCCGGAGCGAGAGTTCATCGTTACCTTCGCCACCCACGAGCTCGCCATTAAACTCTCCAGCCAAGGTTGAGAGTGATCCCTCAACTTCATGCCAGACCTTTCCAACAGCAATTCCGAAGACGCCCTGACCGCCCATCAAGAGATCGACGATTTCATCAGGGCTAGAACATTCATAGATTGATGCACCGTCGCTCATGAGTGTGATGCGTTCAAGCTCTGTCACTCCACGACCCCGAAGGTGATCGACTGCTGTGCGGATATTTTGAAGAGATACGCCAGCATCAAGAAGGCGCTTCACAATTTTAAGAACGAGGATGTCGCGGAATCCATAGAGACGTGCAGTTCCAGAACCGTGAGCTGTGCGAATGGATGGTTCCACCAATCCAGTGCGCGCCCAATAATCGAGCTGGCGATAGGTAATACCTGCAGCAGAGCAGGCTGTGGCGCCGCGATAGCCGATTTGAAGATCTTGTTCTGTCACGAGGGGGGGCTCGCCTTCTAAAGGAATATTCCAAGGGGGTGGAATGGCATAAGGGTACTTCCGGCGCCACCTGGGCTCTGGGAGCGACACGCTCAAAACCTCTACTTGAGGTTTACAGTTTTAATCGTATTAGGCGAAATCTTCGGGGTTGATATGGTCCAAGAACTCGCGAAAGGCCTCGACTTCTTGCTCGCTCTCCCCTGCCGCGACAGCTGGAATCTGGATTCCGGCGCTCGCCAAGAGATCCTGATTGACCAAGATATTGGTCTTGGTGCGTAGAGCGATGGCAATCGCATCAGATGGACGGACTGAAAGCGGAGCTAATGGACCTTCTACGTTACGCATCTGCAGCTCTGCGTAGAAGATTCCATCGCGCATCTCTGTGATATGAACAGCAGTCAACGTTGAACAAGTTCTCTCCAAAATATCGACGATTAAGTCATGAGTTAATGGTCGGGCGGGGCGAAGATCTTGTTGGGCGAATGCAATCGCGGTAGCTTCAACCGACCCGACCCAGATGGGAAGGAAGGTTGTACCTTCCACCTCTTTTAAGAGAACAATAGGTTGGTTAGAAGGCATCTCAATTCGGACGCCGACAACTTCAACCAGAGTAAACATTTAGCGTGGGCGGTTAAGTCCGCTGCGCACGAGCGATGCATGAAGGCGCACTGAGAGAGCTGCGATTTCCTTCTGAACTTCCTCTGCACGAGCCTTCGCTTCAGATGACTTCTGACGTGTAAATGGCGTGATGACTTGTTCAATCAAACCAATCTCGCGATCTGCCGCTGTTTTAAATGAACGCAGGTGACGCGCTTCAATTCCGAAAGATGCCATCTCAGCAACAGCCTTAGCAACCGAAAGTGCATCAGCGTCGTAGTGACGTCCACGAAGTGTGATGAGACCAAATGATTCAAGTTCGACGAGCTGTGAATCCTCAAGGCCAGAAGCGTGGATGAGTTCATCGCGAGAGAGACGCATCTCTGACTGCTCGCCAAATGTCGATGGCGCAATTTCCCCGTCGATCGTGGCCAAGCCAAGTGTTGGGCGTGGTACTGCAATGCCTTGTGGGGTCGGAGTTAATCCACGATCGAGTGCATCAAGGTTCTCTTTAATCACCTTGAGCGGCAAGTACTGATCGCGCTGAGCAAGAAGTACGTAGCGAAGGCGCTCAAGATCATTGCTTGTAAATTTACGGTAGCCAGAAGGTGTGCGCTGTGGCTCGATAAGTCCCTCAGATTCAAGGAAGCGAATCTTTGAGATGGTGATATCAGGGAAATCGCCACGTAACTTTGTTAATACTTCACCGATACTTAAATAGGCACGTGCTGGAACGCTCACTTACTTCTCCCCTGATGCTGATGTGCTACTAATAAAGAGCATATGAAATTTGCCAATCTGAATCTCATCGCCAGTGCTGAGCTGATGAGATGATGTTTGTACATTGTTGATATAGGAACCATTGAGGCTTCCCGAATCGGTAAAGATATATCCTGAGCCTTCACGCTTAATGGTTGCGTGAGTGCGAGAGACAGTGACATCGTCAAGAAATATATCGCTTGACGATGCTCGTCCGATTGTTGAACCTTCTGGAGTGATCAGAAAACGAGCACCCCGAGAAGGTCCGCGATGAATAAAGACCATCGCATTCTCGCCAGAACCGTTCATGACACCTTGGAGTACCTCTTGCTCTTCGGCAGATGACTCTGCAATGAGCTTTTCAATCAGCGCAACAGGGGAAGAATCTGCGACAGATCGGACTCCGAGATGGAGAGTGGTAGTTGCTTCATGGGATGGAACTGCCTTCTCCATGAATACTCCCCTCGTGAACTTCTTACCCAGTGAAACCTAGTAAAACGGGCTCACCTTCAACTTGAGGCTGACAGTAGAGAGTTGTTGAAAAATTATCAAGCTGGCGTCAGCCAGTAATATTTCCATATTCTGCCGCGCTCAAAAGCACTGCTGGCTCTCCACTTACTGAGATTTCAGCTAACCAGCCGGCGCCATAAGGATCAGAGTTGACAAGTTCTGGAGTATTGACAAGTGCATCATTGATTGCAACCACTGTGCCAGTTACTGGCGAAAAAATCTCTGAGACTGACTTTGTAGATTCGACTTCACCACAGACTTTATCGGCTGTCACTGCTTCGCCGACCTTTGGCATTTGAACATAGACAATGTCACCGAGCGCTCCTTGAGCGAAATCAGTAATGCCCATTCGAATCGTTCCTGCAGTTGCAGTCTGTGCAACCCACTCGTGCTCTTTTGTATATTGAAGCTCAGCAGGAATCTGTGACATGGCGTCCTCTTCTATGTTTTTCTCTATCTTATTGGATAGAGATGATGCGATCAGATGGCCGCACTCTAATACTTTTCATTGCGCTGCGGAAATATGAAACACCTGTGAAGAGATAGAGCGCAATTCCCCAGATTGCAAAGGCCCATCCGAAGATGAATGCCATTGTGCCAACCCAAGAGGAATCGAGAGCGAGAAGCAGAAGCGGAAATGCATAGAGAAGATTGAAGGTTGCCGCCTTACCCATGTAGGTAACCTTCAGTGGAGGTAGACCTTTACGGGTGAGAGCTATCGTGACCAGACCCAGTATTAGATCGCGCCCAAGGAGAAGGAGGATCGACCATAACGGGAGAGCCCCACGGAGATAGAGAACTATCAACGTTGCCAGGATGTAAATGCGGTCAATTGCAGGATCTGCCAGCTCACCGAATCGAGATGTTTGGTTCCACATCCGAGCGAGCTTTCCGTCGAGATAGTCAGTCAGCCCGCCTATTGCTAGGACGAGAATCGCCCAACCATCAGCGTGAAGGTCGAGTGCGAGCCAGATAAAGAGAGGAACTCCAAGGCCGCGCAATGCTGTCAGGCCGTTGGGGATCGTCAGGTACTTCTTCACTCTTTCTCGCGCTCCTTGACTCGAATCGCGACCTGTACCGGGGTTCCTGGGAAACCGAACTCTTCACGGAGGCGACGCTCGATAAATCGACGATAGGAAGCTTCGATCCATCCAGAGGAGAAGACCACGAACTTGGGAGGCGCAATGCCCGCCTGCGTTGCGTAATAAACCTTCGGTTGTTTGCCTCCGCGAACCGGCGGAGGCGTCGCTCCGATCAGGGCGCCAAGGAACGAGTTGAGTTTCGAGGTTGGAACGCGCTTCTCCCACGAGGAGAGTGCAGTACGAAGAGCTGGCGCCAAACGATCTCTATGCCAGCCAGTCTTGGCAGCAACATTGACTCGCTGAACCCACTCGATATGGCCGAGGTGGCGGTCAAGTTCCTTCTCAAGTTGGTCACGGCGATCTTCATCGACGAGGTCCCACTTATTTAATACAAGAACCATCGCCTTTCCGGAATCTTCTACCATAGAGATGATGCGGAGGTCTTGTTCGGAGATTGGAACTGACGCATCGAGAACAAGGGCAACACATTCAGATCGCTCTAGAGCTGTCTGAGTACGAAGCGTTGCATAGTAATCAGTTCCGCTTGCTTGATTTGCGCGCTTCTTAATTCCTGCAGTATCAACGAATCGCCAAACCTGACCACCAATTTCAATCAGCGAGTCAACAGGGTCGCGAGTTGTTCCTGCAACATCATCAACAATCGATCGATTCTCTCCAGCAAGAGCATTCAGCAAACTTGATTTACCAACATTAGGTCGTCCAATCAAAGCGATTCGACGATATCCATCTTGAGTTTGTGCCCGTCCAACTTCTGGAAGTGATTTCACGATAGTGTCTAGGAGATCACCTGACCCACGACCATGAAGACCGGAAACAAAATGTGGTTCGCCGAGTCCGAGATTCCATAATGCATGTGCATCAGCTTCATCATTGTCGCCATCTACTTTGTTGGCAATTAATATTGTTGGCTTCTTTGCCTTTCGAAGTTCTTGCACCATGACATCGTCTTCATCGAGTGCGCCAACCTGTGCATCAACGACAAATGCAAGAATATCTGCCTCTTCCATTGCGAGCTCTGCGCCTGCTGAAATTGCAATCGAAATTCCATCGGGACGCGATTCCCATCCTCCGGTATCCATCACAATAAAGCGACGACCGCCCCACTCGCATTCGTATTGAACACGATCGCGAGTAACGCCAGGTGTATCTTCAACAATTGCTTCACGACGACCAAGGAAACGGTTAATCAAAGTTGATTTACCAACGTTAGGTCGGCCAAGTATTGCCACGATAGGTAAACCAAGTAAAGATCGCTCTACAAGAAGTTCCCAGACTCGTTCGATAGTCTCTTCAAGATTGAGTTCGGTGCTATCGATATGAACAGCATCCGATGCCATTGCTAAAGGGCTTGTTTTACGCGAGGAATCGAGCTCGTCGCGTGATGTAAGCGAATGCGCGACCATTTCTGTTGAGACAGCAGCATCTGCAATTTCACTCTCACGTCTTGATGTTCGCGCATCGATATCGGCTGTGAGGTAAATCTTCAATGCAGCATCAGGGCAGACCACAGTTCCAATATCGCGACCTTCTACAACAATGCCACGTTCGCAAGAATCAATAATGGAACGTTGAAGAAGAAGTAACTCTGCACGAATATCAGGATCTGCTGCAATGATGGAAACTTTATTTGTGACGTGCAGCGTACGGATCTCTTCAGAGATATCCCGCTCCCCTAGAAAAATCTTCGGGCTCTTAGGATCTGCGTGAAACGAAATTCGATTGACTGAAAGATAAGCCAAAATATCTTTTGCAAGATCACTCTGGATCTCAAGTGCGACTAATGCAACGGCGCGATACAGGGCGCCGGTATCTAGATAATTCCATCCCGCGCGAGTTGCGATTCCTTTTGAGGTTGACGACTTACCAGCTCCGCTTGGGCCATCAAGTGCAACAACAATCATGTTTAACCCAAACCTTTCTCTTTACTTGTCGACAGCTCTACATTCCTATTATCTCGCACTAATTGCGAAACGCTCGCCACTTAACGAGGTGAATGCGCGCTCCATCCTTGCGCTATGAGATGGCGATACAACTTCTCTGCATCATCTTGAGAGAGCGCGAGAGTTATTAATCCTGTGTACTGCTCTGGCGAGTGTTCGATAGTCAGATCCTCAACGTTGACTTGTGCGTTTGCGCATTCATCGAAGAGGGCTGCTAATTGACCTGGTTTATCTTCAATGACCACTGGCAAGAAGGTGTAGTTACGAGCAACTCCTCCATGTTTTCCAGGAATCATCGAACGGCCGCGGTTCCCGCTCTTCATAAATTCATCCACCGCACTCTGCGATGAGAGAGATAGCCGAAGGTTCTTCAGGGTTTCAATGACGTAGTCTAAGAGGGGCGTCAGCGCCTCTTGATTTGCAACAAGGATCTCTCGCCATAAGACGGGGTTTGATCCTGCGATTCGTGTTGTATCGCGCAGTCCTGTTCCAGCCAGATCGAGCCATTGGGCTGGCGCTCCCTCTAGGGTGGCAGCCAATGCTGAGCTCATAATCTGCGGAAGGTGTGAGACGAGGGCGACTGCTCGATCATGTTCTGCAGCCGGCATATCGATCAGATGTGCCCCACAGATCTCGATAATCTCTCGACCTACCTCGAGTAGCTCCGCGCGGACCCCTCGGGAGTCGATAATCCAAGGCCGACCTTGAAAGAGATCTGCTCGCGCCGACTCAGCTCCCCCAACTTCGCGGCCCGCCATAGGGTGGCTCGGCAGAAAGTAAGACATATCGAGATCAAGCGCTGAAACCTCTAGTACAGGCTTAACCTTTACTGAACTAATATCTATAAATCCCACGTTGAGACCTTGCTGAATCTCTTTCGCTATGACCTCTGAAACGGTAGAGAGTGGTGACGCAACGAGAGTGACCTGGCTCTTCTCGGACGGGGTGGATCTCATTAAATCTTGGGCCAACTGTGCAGCAGCAGGATTG
>NZ_JBJTMK010000118.1:0-6407 GCF_046070465.1 Candidatus Planktophila sp.
GGCATCGACATCAGAACTCTTTGGCTCTACTCCACCACCACAGAATGAAAATTCTGTATTCCGCCCACAGTCACCATATGCAGCGGCAAAGTTGATGGCCTACTGGTGCACAGTTAATTATCGCGATGCCTGATAGAAACGGGTATCGATATCTGCGCTGCGGATTGCCTCAAGTAAGCCCACTGCGCCTACTGCATCGACCTGGCCTGTGTACTGAGGCATGGTGAAAGAAACCTGCACATGTGATTGTGCGCCGAGGTTGTAGACCTCAGTTGGCTTTACTTCGCGAATGAGGTTGGTAAGACCAACACCATCGATGAGATCGCCGTAGTGCAAGAACAATTGTGGGTTCTTCACATGTGGATCTTGATAGATGTGATCGATGCGTGATGTATTAAAAGTTGAGGAGCGACGGATAAGGCCGTGTACTTCATAACCTTTTTCCAGCAAGAACTCTGCAAGGTATGAACCATCTTGACCTGTAACACCGGTAATGAGGGCTACTTTTCTGCTCATCGTCGTACTTCTCCCTTAGCTGTTGCATCTTTATACCAAGCGATAGTTGATGCGATTCCATCGCGCAGTGAAATCTGTGGTGCCCATCCAAGGGCCTTCGCCTTTGAAACATCGAGAACCTTACGAGGTGTTCCATCAGGCTTTGATGAATCCCACGCGAGTTCACCTTCAAATCCTGCAAGCTCTGCCACTAATTCAGCGAGTTCCTTAATAGTGAGGTCTTCACCGGTGCCGATATTCAAATGATCGGATGAGTTGTACATCTTTCCGAGGTGAACAACCGCAGCTGCAAGATCATCTACGTGCAAGAACTCGCGCTTCGGCGAACCTGTGCCCCATAGAGTTTCAACAGGTGCATTCTTCTCTGCTGCTTCAACAAAACGGCGAATAAATGCAGGCAAGACATGTGAGCCCTGGAGTTCGAAGTTATCGTTGATTCCATACAAATTAGTGGGCATCAATGATATCCAGGTGCGGTCGTACTCTTTACGAAACGATTTAATCAGTTCGATGCCGGCAATCTTTGCGACTGCATAGGCAGAGTTTGTCTCTTCAAGCGGGCCAGTCAGCAAATACTCCTCTTTAATCGGCTGAGCACAATCGCGTGGATAGATGCAGCTAGAGCCAAGGAAGATGAACTTCTCAACATCTGCAGCATGGGCTGCTTCCATGAGATTGCTTTGGATGCGGACATTGTCCGAGAGAAATTCCACGGGGAATGAGTTATTTGCGCCGATTCCGCCGACCTTGGCAGCGGCATCGACAACCAAGGATGGCTTTACATCCTTGAGGAATTTGAAGGTGGCATCGCGATCGAGCAGATCGACAACCTTTCGGCTGACAGGAATGACTTCCTCGCCAGCTGCTTGATACGCCCGGACTATCGCTGAGCCGGCAAGTCCTGTGCCACCGGCCACAACGATTGTCATGGAAGTTATCTTACTTGGTGAATTCCTTCGCTAAGAGCTCTGCGATTTGAGCCGTGTTGAGCGCAGCTCCCTTACGCAAATTATCACCACAAACAAATAGGTCGATTGCCTTTGGATTATCGAGAGATTGACGCACGCGACCTACCCAGGTCGGATCTGTTCCTACAACATCTGCTGGTGTCGGGAACTCCTTCTTCTCTGGATTGTCATAGAGCATGACACCCTCGGCCTTCTTCAGTGCGGCTTGCGCGGCTTTGCGAGTAACTGCCTCTGCAAATACAGCGTGAACAGTCAGCGAGTGAGTTGTAATCACCGGTACGCGTACGCAGGTTGCTGAGACCTTGAGCTTTGGCTTACCGAGAATCTTCCGCGATTCATTACGAACCTTAAGTTCTTCGGATGTATATCCCTCTTCCTTGAGTGAACCTGCCCAAGGGACAACATTCATTGCAAGTGGAGCTGGAAATGGACCGAGATCTTTGATTGCACCACGAACATCTTTGGCGACTGATCCAAGGTTCTTTCCTGCAACTTTCGAGATCTGATCATGAAGTGCATCGATACCTGGTTGGCCAGCACCAGAAGCTGCCTGGTAGGAAGAAACCACGAGCTCCTTCAAGCCAAACTTTCGATCGAGTGCACCCATCGCAACAATCATCGAAAGTGTTGTGCAATTTGGATTAGAGATAATTCCCTTTGGACGCTTCTTGATGTCCTTTGGATTGACCTCTGGAACTACCAACGGCACTTTCTTATCCATTCGGAAGGCACCAGAGTTGTCGACAACGACAGCGCCACGTGCTGCAGCAATGGGTGCCCACTCTGCAGAAACTTCATCTGGAACATCGAACATTGCAATGTCGATTCCATCGAATGCCTCTGGAGAGAGAGCAACAACTGTGAGCTCTTCGCCTCGGCATATCAACTTCTTGCCAGCGCTTCGAGCTGATGCGATGAGACGAATCTCGCCGTAGACATTCTTACGAGTACTCAAAATGTCGAGCATCACGGTACCGACTGCACCGGTAGCGCCGACAACCGCAAGTGATGGAAGCTTCTTCTTGGCAGATTTAACTTTGCTACTCATCGTCCTGTACCTCCATAAACAACAGCCTCGTTCTGATCTGAATCAAGGCCAAAAGCAGTATGTGCAGCCTTTGCTGCGCGCTCGAGATCGCTCTCACGAACGATGATGGAGATGCGAATTTCAGAGGTAGAAATCATCTCGATATTGACGCCCGCTTCAGACATAGCAGCGAAGAATGTTGCCGTCACACCTGGGTGTGAACGCATTCCTGCTCCAACGAGGGAAAGCTTTCCGATGGTGTCGTCGTACTGAATTGATGCGAATCCAACTTCACCTTGAATCTTCTGCAAGACAGTGGTTGCTTCTGCGCCATCTGCCTTTGGTAATGTGAAAGAGATATCTGTAAGGCCAGTTGCAGCTGCTGAAACATTTTGAACAATCATGTCGATATTGAGATCGTTATCAGCAAGTGCCTGGAAGATACGTGCGGCAACACCTGTGCGGTCAGGAACACCAACGATAGTTACCTTCGCCTCTGACTTATCGTGTGCGACGCCAGCGATGATTGCTTGCTCCATGGTGCCTCCTTCTGGGTGGTTTTCAACGACCCATGTGCCTTCTAGTGGTGAGAAAGATGAACGGACGTGAATAGGTAAGTTGTAACGGCGTGCGTATTCGACGCAGCGCAAGTGAAGAACCTTTGCACCTGCTGCAGCAAGTTCAAGCATCTCTTCATAGGTAACTGTTGAAAGTTTGCGAGCACTTGGTACTGCGCGAGGATCTGCAGAGAAGATTCCATCCACATCTGTATAAATTTCGCAGACGTCTGCATCAAGTGCAGCTGCGAGTGCAACTGCAGTTGTATCTGATCCGCCGCGACCCAGTGTTGTGATGTCTTTTGTATCCTGCGAAATTCCTTGGAAGCCGGCAACGATTGCAATGTTTCCCGAATCAATCGCTTCACGGATACGGCCAGGTGTCACATCGATGATGCGCGCTTTGCCGTGAGTTGAGTCTGTAATAACGCCGGCCTGTGAACCGGTAAAAGATTGCGCTTCAAAACCAAGATTGTTAATTGCCATTGCAAGGAGAGCCATCGAGATTCGCTCGCCAGCCGTCAGCAACATATCGAGTTCGCGTCCTGGTGGAATTGGACTGACTTGGTTTGCGAGATCAATTAATTCGTCGGTTGTATCGCCCATCGCAGATACGACTACGACGACCTGATTTCCCGCCTTCTTCGTTGCCACGATACGTGCAGCAACGCGCTTCATGCCCTCGGCATCAGCGACTGAAGATCCACCATATTTTTGAACGATGAGCGCCATGCCTTAAGTCTGAGGCCATACTTTCTATCGCGCCAGCCGAAATTAGGAAATTCTCATTATTTGAAACATAGATAAATCCAAATAATGAGATTACTTGGTTGCCCGGTACTCCTTGGCGATAGCTGCAAGTCGGTCATGGACTCCGCCGTAGACCATTGGAGAGGGAAGATACTTCTTCTCAATTGCAGAGACAAAGGTGTAATTGGGGTCAACGACATTTCCCACCGGGGCGGTTCCAGCTTGGCTGACGAGTTGGAGCGCATCGAGGGTGTCGAGCTTCTGCTCGCCGGCAATCCAGGTCACAAGATCATGTTGGCTGATGCGATAGGCATCTTCGAGCGGCCGGGTCGATCCGGTGCTCATGATGGCGGTATCGCTCTCAATGCGAGGCCATGCGGTGCCTACGCCCTTGATGAGGTCGACCACGATGACTGTATTCATCGCCGCCTCGACAGCGGTTCCGATTGATTCACCTTCTCCTTGGCGGCAGTGGCCATCACCAATAGAGAGGAGACCGCCCGGATGATTGACACCAAAGTAAGCGGTGGTGCCGGCACGAAGTTCTGGTGTATCCATATTTCCGCCATGTGCATCAGGGGTAATAGTGGCACGGGATTCAAATCCACCGGGAGCAACACCTACAGTTCCGTGCATAGGATCGAGCGGCATTGAAACTGTATAGCCACTCTTTGTTGCATGGTAGGTCACTGTTCTTGCGACTGTATCCACATCATATTTCCAAACGCGTTCTTCTAGCGGTTCATGAAGCATCGCGGTTTGGTGGGTAACGGTCAATGCACCGAAGTGCGGAAATGTACTTGAAACTGCCCAATCACGTGCAGGTTCAATTTCAATAAAGTGCACAGCAAGTGTGTCACCCGGTTCTGCACCTTCGACATAGATAGGTCCCGTCACAGGGTTAAGAAAAGGGAAGACACAAACCTGACTAGGAAGAGTGTCAGCTCCAGTAACTGCACCACCGAAACAGTCTTCGGTATACATCTGAATAACTGTGCCTGGTTTAACCCGCAACATCGGCTCACTCCTTCCAAAGAAGAATGAGAATTGATCCTTAGTTGGTTGGAGTGAGACGACGTTGAGGTTAGACATGAGTCTTAGTTTTCCATTCCTGAGAGCTTTGGTTTCTTTCCACGTGCAGTCTGTACAACGAGAATCAAAATTCCCAATGCAGCCCACACGATACCTGTGCGTTGTGCAGCAACATTTGCCTTCACAACAACCCAGCTTAGAAGAATTATTCCAAGAATTGGAACAACGAGGTGGCGCCAGTTATCTCCACTCTTGTTGCGGATTTTGTGATGGATAATGACTGAAAGGTGCAACACAATAAAGGCGGTGAGTGCGCCGAAGTTCACCAGCGTTGAGGTCAAGGTAAGTCCGAAGTCCTCTTTCTGAGTTACAAAGTAGAGGCCAAGAACTACGCTGATTCCGCTAGTTACATAGGTCGCATTTACCGGTCCGCCTGACTTTGGGTGGATCTTTGCGAGGAAGCTTGGCAGTTGCTTATCGCGTGCCATTGCAAAGAGAAGTCGTGAGGTTGCAGCCTGAGCTACGAGAGCATTGGCAAATCCCCACGCAATTGCGGTTGCAAGTGCAGTTAACTTATTAAGCCATACTCCACCTGCAACTTCTGCAGCGGCATAGAAAGCAGTTCCTGAAGGATCGCCCTCTGTAAGTAACTTATCTGTGCCAGGTACCAACATCGCTGCAATCCAAGTCTGGACGATAAAGAGTGAACCGGCGAGCAGAAGTGCAGCAACCATGGACTTACCAATTTGGTCCGCCTTCTCTTTGCTCTCTTCTGCCAGCATTGAAATTCCGTCGAATCCTAAGAACGAGAGAACTGCAATTGAAACAGCACCTAGTACGAGACTGATTGAGAAAGTCTTTGAGTTATAGAAGGCGTCAAAAGAGAAGCCGTTACCCTTGCCAGAAGCAATCGCAATGACACCGATGACGATAAAGAGTGCCAAGACTGCAAGCTCTGCAATCAGGAAGTACTTGTTGAACTTAGCTGTGAGTTCGATACCTCGAAGATTGACGATGGTGTTGGTGATGATAAAGACCAAGAGCCAACCCCACACAGGGATGCTCGCTACAAAGGAGTTCATAGCAATCGCAGCAACGATGTAGAGCAACGTTGGAACAAGAACATAATCTAGGAAGATAACCCAGCCAGCTAAAAATCCGATACTTGGATTAATGCCGCGACCCGCGTAGGTATAGACAGAACCTGCCATTGGAAATGCACGGGACATTTGTGCGTAGCTCGAAGCGGTCAACATCATGCCAACCATTCCGATTGCATAAGCGAGGGCGACCATTCCGCCTGAGCCATTGAAGACTCCACCAAAGATTCCGAATGGTGCAATGGGCACCATGAAGATCAGACCGTATGTAAGCAAATCTCTAAACGATAGAGCTCGATGCAATTCCTGCTTGTAGCCGAATTGCTCGATGCTCTCATTGGCACCTTGAGGGTGTGACATAGAAGAGTTCTCCCTTCACCTCGGGTACTTCCCAGGCGATTCGGAGATTGTAGGTAGCTACTGACTAGTCAGGTGGGGATTACCCGCATAAATTTCT
>NZ_JBJTMK010000119.1:0-8138 GCF_046070465.1 Candidatus Planktophila sp.
TGCTGGCGCTCTGCCTCGATAGAAGCATGTGCTGCTGCAGTAATGCGAGCTGCTTCTTCCGTTGCCTTAGCGCGAAGTTCTTCAACGATCGCGGCTCCTTGAACACGTGCTTCTTCGCGAAGACGTGAGGACTCATCACGAGCTGATGAAAGTTGTTCGTTGTATGAAGCAAGTGCACGCGCAGCTTCTAGCTGTGCCTGCTCTGCCTTCTCCATGCCACCCTGAATAGCTGCAGTGCGCTCCGCATATGCCTTTTCAAACATAGGAACGACTTTGCTCTTCAAGACGAGGAAGAGAAGGATGAAGGCGATTGTGCCGACAACGATCTCAACTGGATGAGGGATCAATGGGTTGATGTGTTCTTCAACCACCGCGACCTCTTCCGCAAAGTTAAATAGATGCATTTTTTCTCCTTAGGGAGTTACCGAAATTGATAAACCGATTAGAGAACGAATGCGAGAACGAGACCGAAGAGTGCAAGTGCTTCTGCCATAGCGAATCCGAGGAACGCGATTGGCTGAAGGACGCTGCGTGACTCTGGCTGGCGAGCTACACCGCTGATGTAAGCAGCGAAGATCAAGCATGTTGCGATTGCAGGTCCGATTGCAGCAATGCCGTAACCGATGACGTTAAGTGAGCCTGTCATGTTTCTACCTTTCTTACTGAAGAAGCGAAGTTACTTCCCCAATTCTTATTGTTTGGTGCTTGTTTAGTGTTCGTCAGCCAATGAGCCAGCGATATAGAGAGCGGTCAAAAGTGTGAAGATGTAGGCCTGAAGGCACTGCACCATAAATTCAAAGAATGTCAGCGCGATGCCCATTGTGAAAGCAAATGGCGACACAACCTTCAAACCAATAACGCCCTGTAAGAGGTGCTCTCCACCGAGGATGAAGACGAGCAGGAGCAAGTGGCCAGCAAACATATTTGCGAATAGACGAAGGCCAAGTGTGAATGGGCGAACGATGAAGAATGTCGCAATTTCAATCGGTGTCAGAAGAACGTAGATAGCCTTTGGAACACCTGGCATAAATGCAATGCCCTTGAGGTAATGGCCAAGACCCTGCTTCTTGATTCCAACGAAGTGGTAGACAAGGTAGGTCAAAATCGCGAGCGCATATGGAAAACCAACATGTGACATTGCTGAGAATTGCAACAGAGGCACAATGGAGAAGACGTTATTGACTAAGACAAATGTGAAGAGTGTGAAGAGATACGGCACAAAGCGCATGAACTCTGGGCCGAGAATGTCTTTTGCAAGGCCGTTACGAACGAAGTCGTAGATAAGTTCGCCTGAGAATTGAAGCTTTCCAGGAACTACGAGCGCTTTGCGTGAGGCTGCGACGAAGAAGATTGAAATCAGCACTACTGAAAGTGCAACGAGCAATACCGGTTTTGTCAGCCACTCAATGTTGTGAAATATCGGAGGAAGATCAAAGTCTTTTACGCCGGGAGGGGTAAATCCCTCTTCACCGCTGAGCTTTAGATGCATCGCCATCCCTCAGATTTAGTAGGTCTGGAATCCTTCCAGACGTGGCAAAGATTAGGGGTTATCGCTATTCCCGGCCAAATCGAAGCCATATGAGGTACAACGCACCGCCCATGCCTAAAAGGAAGCCGACCAGGGTCAGATAAGAGGTGTTGAAGTACCTATCGGCGAGATATCCAGCGCCTCCCCAGAAGAGAAGACCAGAGAGCATGTAGCCGACGATGGTCCAGAGGGCATCTGCCTCGCGATTTACTGCCATGGGTCCTCCTCGAAATTTTAGGGCTGGCCGCTTACGAGCGGTCGGGCAATTGTAGGTGAAGTTTGAGGGCCAGATAAGCCCTGATCTCTCCCCCGAGCCAGGCGAAGGTCGCAGCGACAGCGCTCAGGGCAAAGGCTTTGCGGTCGCAGGTATCGACTGAGACGAAGGTGGTCACGAGCCACAGGAAGACTCCGAGCAGCAGAACCTTGGCCATATAAGAGAACATGGCAAGAGACATAGTCATCACGGGATCAAGGTCGCGAGAAAGACGTGCGACCCCAATATTGGCGGCAAAGAAGATGACGACAACACATTGGGCAAGTAGCGCGCCGATAAGTCCTGCGCTGCCCTTAAGCCATGTTGAAACTCCGATCGAAATACACCCAATAAAAATTGTTGGAATTACTGCACCGCGCAGAAGCGCTCGCTCTGTACTCATGCGCTTAAGACTTTCTCTTTATTTTTGTGAAGCTCCGGACGCTTCTTCTGAAAAGTGAGTGTGCAGGTCAAAAGAACCGCGAAGACAATGGCTGCAACCCACAACGGTGTAAATGCTGAGATAGATACCGGAAAGGCGATTGTTGCAGTCCAGAAATACATGATCAGAGCTGTGCGTGCTTGCGAATTTCCTGAACGCATAATGCGATGGTGAATGTGTTCTTTATCAGATGCGAATGGTGACTTGCCTGCACGCAATCGTCTGATGATTGCAGAAAATAAATCAATCAATGGAAGAGCAAGCACTGCAAGTGGTAGTGCTAGCGGCAAGAGCGTGGGGCCGAGCTTTTCGGCTGAAATTGCATTGGGATCGATTTGGCCTGTCAAGGTGATTGCAGATGCAGCAAGGAGAAGTCCCAAGAGCATGGATCCTGAATCGCCCATAAAGATTCGCGCCGGAAAAGCATTGTGTGGCAAGAATCCAATGCAGACACCGATAATGATGGCGGTAATCAGTGATGGCGAACCTGCGCGGTTAAAGCCATAAATAACAGCTAATAAGTAGGCAAAAGCGAAGAAGGCAGCCCCCGAGATAGCGACGATTCCTGCCGCCAAACCATCAAGGCCATCGATGAAGTTCACTGCATTGATGGTGACGAGAACGATTGCAACTGTGAGCAGCTGTCCAATGCTCGGTGGCAGTGTCATTACACCATTAATTGGAAGCCAAAAAATCTGAACTCCGTAAATCAATAAAATTCCTGCAGCGAGTGCTTGACCAGCAAGCTTTGTCAACGCATCGAGTTCAAAGCGATCATCGACCATTCCTAAGAGAACAAGAAACGTTGCGGCGAGAAAGATTCCGATGGATTCGCGCGTAAAAGATTTGCCGACGAGAGAAAGATGGTTCACCATCGCAAAGGTGACTGCCATACCAATCCACATAGCAAGCCCACCCCAGCGAGGTGTAGGAGTCGTGTGCACATCACGTTCGCGAATCTTTGCAACTACACCAAAGCGAATTGCCCACTGACGCACAAATGGTGTGACGACATAACAAATCACAGCAGCAAGCAGAAGTGTGACGAGGTACTCGCGCATCTTTTTCTACTACCTACTAAGCCTGGTAGATAGGAAACTTTGCGGTGAGGGCATGCACCTCTGCCTTGATTGCAGCGTGTGCTGCAGCATCATCGCTCTTGATTGCGCGAGAGATTAATGAGGCAATTGTCTTCATCTCATCAACGCCCATACCTTGAGTGGTTGTTGCAGGTGTTCCAACTCGGATACCGGAGGTCACAGATGGCGCCTCAGGATCAAATGGGATTGAGTTCTTATTAAGAACGATTCCTGATGCTCCGCAGCGCTCGTCAGCTACCTTGCCATTGACGCCGGTTGAGCGAATATCAATCAGCGCCAAGTGAGTCTCAGTACCACCAGAGACTGCGCGCATTCCTTCTGCCTCAAGCGCTGCAGCCAACGACTTGGCATTGACGATGACATCCTTTGCATACTTTTGATATGCAGGTGTTGCACACTCTGCGAGCGCGACCGCCTTACCTGCGACTGCAGACATGATTGGACCGCCCTGCATTCCTGGGAAGACCGCCTTATCGATTGCAGCTGCATGCTCTGCCTTTGTCAGAATCATTCCACCGCGTGGACCTCGTAAAACTTTGTGCGTTGTAAATGAAACAACATCTGCATAGGGAACAGGTGATGGGATTGCCTTGCCCGCAACGAGACCGATGAAGTGCGCTGCGTCGACCCACATGATTGCGCCGACTTCATCGCAGATTGCGCGAACCTTCTCGAAATCAATCAGTGATGGGTAAGCAGTAGCACCAGTACAAATCATCTTTGGCTTATTGGCAATTGCAAGGTCGCGTAGCTCGTCATAATCAATCAACTCGTTATCTTGGCGAACACCATAAGAAACAACGTTGAACCACTTTCCAGAGAAGTTGACCTTCGAGCCGTGGGTGAGGTGGCCACCATGCGGAAGTGACATCGCAAGGACGGTATCTCCTGGCTTGGTGAATGCTTGGTAGACAGCGACGTTTGCACTTGCACCAGAGTGTGGCTGCACATTTGCGTGCTCTGCGCCGAACAGTGACTTTGCACGGTCGATCGCGATGTTTTCGGCAATATCAACCTCTTCGCAGCCGCCGTAATAGCGCTTTCCGGGATAGCCCTCGGCATATTTATTGGAAAGAGTTGAACCAAGTGCTGCCAGAACGGCACGAGATGTGAAATTCTCTGATGCAATCAGCTGCAGGTTGGTCTGCTGGCGCTTGAGCTCTGACAACAAGACAGCAGCAATTGCAGGGTCCTGCTGGGTGAGAAGTTCGAAATCTGGGCCGTAGAAAGTATTGGACATGGCCTTAGCCTATTGGTTACTCCTGAGAAAGGGCAGGTACTACTGCTGCGAGTGCCTCACGAGTAATGGCACCTTCTCGAATAATGGTCATGCCGCTGCTATCGGCTTCGATAATTGTTGTGGCAGGACCTTCTGGCAATTCTCCTGCTTCAAACATCACCGCAAGATCTGATTCGAGAACAAATATGCGAGCGGTATCTCGTGCAGGTTTCTGTCCTACACGCGCTGCACTGGCAGAGGCGAGTGGCCCTGTCTCTTTCAAGAGCGCTGAAATAAATGGAGAATTTGGAACGCGCACACTAAAGCGATCGAGTGATTGGTTATCTCCGAGATTCCAGCGAAGTCCCATATTGGGACGTAAGTTAAATGAAATAAGTCCTGGCCAAAATTCATTCATTAGCGCACGTGCATCTGCAGTGACATCGCGCGAGAGACCTGTAATTGTGTCGCCAGAGTGAATCAGAACTTGTGCCGCGACACCTAGCGCATCACCGCGAAGAACGTGCATCGCGCGAACTGCGAATTCTGAGAATGCATCTGCTAGAAAGACGTAACCATGTTCGAGCGGTGCGCAAATGATGTAACCGTCTCGGATAGCTTTGACACCAATCTCAATGGCCTTGGCCATGTGAGATCCAGGAACTAGCGCAACGTGATCTTTGATGTCGCCTTCAAGAAGATTGACTTTCTCCATAGCGCGATTATCTCCTGATACCTGTCGTAAATCGAGGGCGACCTACCAAGTCATTATGCAAAGTAATCTCGCTGAAATCTTCTGCCATCGCTTCCGCAATAGCGTGAGGCTGGCTCTCATGGTGTTCGATTGCAAGGAAACCACCAGACTTCAATAAACGTGTTGCAGCTTCGATAAATTGACGAGGAATCTCCATGCCATCTGAGCCACCGAAGAGAGCAACTGTTGGCTCGTGCTCTGCAACATCGCGAGGCAGCTCCTGGCTATTGGGAATGTAAGGAGGGTTGGCGATCACTACATCGCATTTGACGCCGATAAGAGCGTCCTTCACATCGGATTCAAGGATGCGCACAGTCTCGTCGATACGAGAAACATTCTTACGAAGCCACTCGAGTGCACCTGGTTCTCTCTCAACAGCGATTACATGAGTCTGCGGTGCCTCAGTTGCAATAGCCAACGTCAGTGCGCCAGAACCTGCACCAAGATCAACGACGCTAATTGCCGCTTCAGTTCGAGATTCGATATTTTTGATTACCGCTTCAACGAGAAGTTCGCTCTCTGGTCTCGGAACTAAAACCCCTGGACCTACTTGAAGCTCAAGGTAGCGAAAGTACGCAGTGCCAGTTAAGTATTGCAGCGGCTCATGGGCTGCACGTCGATCCAGTAACTTCCAGAAGCTCTCTTCAATGATGGCGGTGTCGCCGATTGCTGTTATGGCATTTTCTACCGCGAGCGGATTGTGGAGCTCCATCCGCGAAATGCCGAGAACATGCGCAAGGAGATGTTCTGCATCTACTTCTGGATAACCTGCTGCAGCTAATTGTTCTTTGCCACCGCGCAAGAATTCTTTGAAAGTTAGCTCCATGGCGAATTAATTTGTTGCAGAGAGCTTTGCTGCCTTATCGGCATCGAGGAGAGCTTGAATCACATCATCAAGGTCGCCATTGAGAACTGCATCCAAATTATTAGATTTGTAATTGACGCGGTGATCGCTGAGGCGATTTTCTGGGAAGTTATAGGTACGGATTCGCTCAGAGCGATCGACTGTACGTACTTGGTTCTTACGCTCTGCAGAGGCGGCAGCTTCAGCCTTCTCCTGTGCATCGGCGAGAAGTCGTGCACGCAGGATGCGAAGCGCTGACTCCTTATTTTGAAGCTGTGATTTTTCATTCTGACAAGAGACAACAATTCCGGTTGGAACGTGAGTCAATCGCACTGCTGAGTCAGTGGTGTTAACTGACTGCCCACCAGGGCCAGATGAGCGATAGACATCAACGCGCACATCATTCATATTGAGTTCAACATCGACTTCTTCAGCTTCTGGCAAAATCAATACTCCAGCAGCTGATGTGTGGATGCGCCCTTGGCTTTCGGTCTCAGGAACGCGTTGCACGCGGTGCACGCCACCTTCAAATTTCAAACGTGCATATGGTGATTCTCCTGGCTGTGGAGTTCCCTTTGATTTGATCGCCATCGAAATATCTTTAAAGCCACCGAGATCTGCTTCAGTAAGGTCGATGATTTCAACTTTCCAATTGTGCTTCTCCGCATAACGCTGATACATACGAACCAAGTCACCAGCAAAGAGTGCGGATTCATCGCCACCTGCACCTGCTTTAACTTCCATGATGACATCGCGATCATCGTTAGGGTCACGTGGAAGGAGTAGTTCTTCTAACTTCTCTGCTGCAGCCTCGACTGTTGCCTCCATCGCTGGAATTTCAGCTGCAAACTCTGGATCCTCGGCGGCCATTTCACGTGCAGCAGCTAAATCATCATTGGCGCTCTTCCAGGCATTGAAGCCGGCAACAACGGGGCCAAGTTGCGCATATCGACGTCCAAGTTTGCGAGCATTATTTTGATCTTCATGAATCGAGGGATCAGCCATCTGCTTCTCAAGTTCTTGATATTCACGCACCATCTCATGGGCGGATGCAAAACGATCATCGCTCATCTGACTTCTCCTCCCAATCTCAATACTTCTTTTGATACTTATAGAAATAAAAAAGACCGCGCCGCAACCCCTTTAAGGGCTGCGACAACGGTCTCTTTATAAAAGCTACTTCTTACCGAAACGCTCTTCGAACTTCGCGACGCGTCCACCAGTATCAAGGATGCGCTGCTTACCTGTGTAGAACGGGTGGCAGACTGAACACACTTCAACGTAGATAGATCCACTAGGCACTGTTGAACGAGTTACAAACTTCTCGCCGCAACCACACGTTACCTGGGTCTCTTTATATTCTGGGTGGATCTCTGGCTTCATAGTGATTCCTTTTCATCTGTCTGGGTCCGGCTCTTGAATTTCTCAAAAGCTGCGGTGAACCAGAAGGGGCTTGCTCGGTAGGTGCGTAATTCTCCCCCAAAAGCACTCAACCGCCAAATTCACGAGGAATTAAGGCGGTTGAGGCTCTTTCAAGAGGCTCACAGTGCGAGCCGAGGGGAAGTTAGCTCGCTGATTTTGTTGGCTTCACTGGTGGAGTTGGACGTGCACCAATAAGTGGTGTTGCTGGTGCTGCTGGTGCTACGCCGAGAGCAACAATGGCTGCATCTCGCTTTGATGTAGCTGCTGCTACCGCTGTTCGGTATGCAGTGTTAGCTGCAAGCTTTGCTGCATCAGTTGTTGCTGCCGCAATTGCTGCCTCGCGAGCAGTCTTTGCAGCTTCGAGTTCTGACTTGTAGGTCTTGAGAATATTTGTACGAGTCTCGTTGTAAGCCTTCTTTGCTGCCACAAATGCTTCTACTGCAGCCTTGTATTGGGCAGCATTTGCTTTGCGGTTGGCAATATATGTAGCAACGAGACTCGTACAAATATTCTTAAGACCTATAAGTCAGAACTCGAAGCTGCAAAGACTACTCGCGAGGCAGCAATTGCGTCAGC
>NZ_JBJTMK010000120.1:0-5266 GCF_046070465.1 Candidatus Planktophila sp.
CTCCTCGTCCGGCAGGTGCAGGTGCACCGCGTCCAGGTGGAGCAGCTCGTCCCGGAAGTGGGGCACCAGCATCAGGTCCATATCGCAATTCAGGTCCATCAACAGGTGGAGCACCACGTCCAGGTGGAGGTCCAGGTCGTCCAGGTGGAGCACCGGGTGGTCGCGGATCTGCAGCTGGTGCATTTGGAAAGGGAAAGTCTTCAAAGCGTAAGCAGAAGTCACGTAAGGCGCTGCGCGAAGAATTCGACAATATGCAAGCTCCACAATTAGGTGGAGCAGTTATTCCTCACGGTGATGGAAATACAAAGATTCGTATGCGCCGTGGTTCATCTTTGGCGGACTTTGCAGAGAAGATTGGTGCAGATCCAGCGGCGCTCGTTTCAGCGTTGTTCCACCTTGGTGAGATGGTGACCGCAACTCAATCAGTGGATGCAGATACATTCGAAATTCTTGGCGCACAGCTGAAGTACCAGATTGAAATCGTTTCTCCAGAAGATGAAGATCGAGAGTTGTTGCAGGACTTCGATATTGACTTGGCGCAAGAGCTAGAAGATGTAAATCCTGATGATCTCGTGGCACGTCCACCAGTAGTAACGGTTATGGGTCACGTAGATCACGGTAAGACGTCTCTTCTCGATGCAATCCGTAAGACAGAGGTCATCAAGGGTGAAGCTGGCGGAATCACGCAACACATTGGTGCGTATCAGATTCATCATGATCACGATGGCATTAACCGCGCAATTACATTTATCGATACACCAGGTCACGAAGCGTTTACCGCTATGCGTGCTCGCGGTGCGAAGGTAACCGATATTGCAGTTCTTGTTGTTGCAGCAGATGACGGAATCATGCCTCAAACAATCGAAGCGCTTAACCACGCTCAAGCAGCGGATGTTCCAATCGTTGTGGCAGTCAACAAGATCGATAAGGAAGGCGCGAACCCAGATAAGGTCCGCCAGCAGTTGACTGAGTACAACCTCATCGCTGAGGAGTACGGAGGAGACACAATCTTCGTAAACGTCTCTGCCAAGCAGGGCAAGGGCGTCGATGATCTGATCGACTCTATTCTCCTCACAGCAGATGCTGCTATCGATCTTCGTGCTATTGCAGAAGATGATGCTCGTGGAGTTGCAATTGAAGCTCACCTCGATCGCGGTCGCGGACCTGTTGCTACTGTGCTTGTACAGCGCGGTACTTTGAAGGTCGGAGATGCAATCGTTGCTGGAGGTTCATTCGGTCGCGTTCGTGCGATGCTCGATGAGCACGGCGAGAACGTCACCGAGGCAGGACCATCTCGTCCGGTTCAGGTTCTTGGATTTACATCCGTACCTAATGCTGGCGATACCTTCCTGGTCGCAGAAGATGACCGTACTGCTCGCCAGATTGCTGAGAAGCGTCAAGCAGCAGAGCGCAATGCGCAGCTTGCAAAGGCTCGCAAGAAGGTTTCTCTCGAAGACTTCATGGAACAGTCCAAAATCTCTACGCTCAACCTTATTCTCAAGGGCGACGTATCAGGTTCTGTGGAAGCGCTCGAAGATGCACTTATGCAGCTTGATGTCGGAGCTGAAGTAGATCTTCGTGTTATCCACCGTGGCGTCGGCGCAATTACCAAGAGCGATATCACTCTTGCCTCTGCATCTACCGCTGTTGTTATCGGCTTCAACGTTAAGCCAGAGCCACAGACAGCTATCTTTGCTGATCAAGAAGGTGTCGAAGTTCGCTTCTACTCTGTTATCTACAACGCAATCGAAGAAATCGAGCTCTCACTTAAGGGTCTCCTTAAGCCAGAGTACGAAGAGGTTGTATTGGGTACCGCAGAAGTACGCGATCTCTTCAAGTCTTCTAAGGTCGGAACCATCGCTGGTTCACTTGTACAAAGTGGAATCATTAGGCGCAATGCAAAGGCACGAGTTATTCGTGGCGGCGCAACAATCGCCGAGAGCGTCACAATCGAGTCGCTCAAGCGATTTAAGGATGATGCAACTGAAGTCCGTGAAGGCTACGAGTGCGGTATCGGTGTAGGTAAGGGTGCGGACCTTCAGGTCGGAGACATCATTGAGGTCTTCGAGATGCAAGAGAAGAAGCGTGCATAACTCATGGGAAAGAATCACCGCAGCGATAAAGTTGCAGACCGCATCAAGGTTGTAGTGGCACAGCTACTAGAGACGAAGATCAAGGATCCTCGTCTCGGCTTTGTCACTATTACCGATGCGCGTGTGACTGGAGATCTCCAGCATGCCTCAATTTTCTACACCGTTTTCGGTGAAGATGATGAGCGCTCTGCAACTGCTGCGGCCCTTGAATCAGCAAAGGGTGTTATTCGCTCTGCAGTGGGCAAGGATCTCGGTACTCGCATTACTCCGACACTCGAATTTATTCTCGATGGTCTTCCAGAATCTGCGCGAGCCATGGATACCCTTCTCAACAAAGTCCACGAGCTCGATGCGCAGGTCGCAAAAGCTCGTGAGGGTGCAAAGCCAGTTGTAGAAGATGCTTACAAGCAGCCACGCGTCATAGAAGAAGACGAAGAGTAAAAACTCGCACTATGTCTGACGGATTCTTAGTCGTCGATAAAGCTCCAGAGATGACAAGCCATGATGTTGTGGCAATCGGTCGTCGCGCTCTCAACACTCGCAAAGTCGGTCATGCCGGCACGCTCGACCCGATGGCAACTGGCGTACTTGTTCTCGGATTCAATAACGGAACTCGATTACTGCAATACATCACAGACGGTGATAAGAGCTATACAGCGACCATTGTTTTGGGTGCATCGACAACTACCGATGACCACGAAGGCGAAATCACTTCTACCGCCGACTCAACTCACATCACTGATGAGCAAATTAAATCAGTACTCGCGACAATGGTCGGTGACATTATGCAGCGTCCTACCAACGTCTCTGCAATCAAGGTTGATGGAAAACGCGCCTATGACCGTGCACGATCTGGCGAAGAGTTTGAACTCCCACCTCGCAAGGTGACCATCTCTCAATTAGATGTTCTCAACATTCGCCATAAAGATGCAGTCACTTTGGTGGATATCGAAGTCACATGTTCGGCCGGTACTTATATTCGTGCGATTGCTCGCGACTTAGGTGCAGAACTCAAAGTCGGGGGACACCTCAATGTTCTTCGCCGTACACGCGTTGCTGGATTTACTCTCGATCAAGCAGTCGACGTTGCCCAACTTAAGGGTGGCAACTTCACGACTCTCGACTTAGCAGATGTTGCACGCGCAACTTTTCCAGTGCGCGAGCTAGACCTTCAAGAAGTCAATGAACTCTCTTTCGGACGTCCACTCAGTTCGAATCCCACAGATGAGTTAATTGCAGCGCTCTCTCCAGATAATCGGCTGATTGCACTGCTGAAAAACTCCGTTGATAAGGCAAAGCCAGTTGCTGTCTTTGCAGCAGCGAACTAGGTAAGGCAGGATGTGCTTATGACCGAGTCCAACGTTGTAGTTATCGGAGTCTTCGATGGCGTGCATAAGGGACATCAGGCTCTTCTGAATCGCGCCAAGGAAATTGCAGACGGTCGCCCGATAATTGCGTTGACCTTTGACCCACATCCGCGCACGGTCTTTGCACCAGACTCAGTTCCGCCAATGCTCACTACTTTGGCTGACCGTGTTGAGCTTCTTAAAATTCATAATGCAGACCAAGTTGCCGTGATGAAATTCAATGAGAAATTTGCAGCAATGTCCCCAGACCAATTTGTTGAAGATATTTTGCTGAAGCAGCTCCACGTCAGCACAGTTATCGTCGGAAAGAATTTCACTTATGGTGCAAAGGCATCGGGCACAGTCGATACGCTTATTAAGTCAGGCATGACCCACAACTTCACCGTTGATGTGCAAGACCTTGCTGGGGGAGACGATGTGATTTCTTCATCTCGCATCCGCAACCTTGTGATGGAAGGTAAGGTCGAGCTAGCTCGTGAGCTGCTCTCACGCCCACATCGCCTCGATGGAATTGTTGTTCACGGCGAAAAGCGCGGTCGCGAGATCGGTTATCCGACTGCCAACATCGGCAAAATAGAAGGCCAGACAATTCCTGCAGATGGAATCTACGCAGGGTGGCTTACAGTCGGAATCAATTATTGGCCAGCAGCTATCTCGATCGGCACCAACCCAACATTTGAAGGTGACCGCGGTCGCCAAGTTGAGGCATACGCTCTCGATCAACAAGGTTTAGATTTATACGGCAAGGCAGCTTCAGTTGAATTTGGTTGGTACTTACGTCCAACGCTGAAGTTCAATGGCCTCGAGGAGTTATTGGTTCAGATGAAGAAGGATTGCGATGAAGCTCGTCGCCTGACCGAGAGCTAATATCCGCTCAATCACGCTCAATTTGGGTTATCCACAGGGGTAGCCTAGAATTCACGCTGTCCCAAGAGATTGTCGATCTTCCGAGAGTACAACCGGAAGGCCTCCTGGTCAGAAACACTGAATGAAAAGGAAATGAAATGGCGTTAACACCAGAAGTAAAGAAAGAAATCATCGCAAAGTACGGCTCATCAGCTACTGACACAGGAAGCCCAGAAGCACAGGTTGCGTTGTTGTCACGTCGTATCGAAGACATCACAACTCACTTGAAGACAAACCCACATGATCACCACAACCGTCGTGGTCTTCTTCTTCTCGTCGGTCAGCGCCGTCGTATCTTGCAGTACCTTGCAAAGACAGACATCAATCGCTACCGCGCAATCATTGAGAAGCTCGGTATCCGTCGCTAATCAAAGATTCACGTTGTAAAAAAGTTTAATAGTTGTAAAGCAGTACGAAGGTAGGAAAGTTGGGTTGCACAGGGCAGCCCGACTGGAGCATCAGCGCCCACGAGGATAAATGGTCCTCGGTAGTGGCTCACGGAAGCTGATAAATAAATTTCCGTGGACTTCGATCGAAGATTCATTTTTTTCTCTTGTGGTGCGCTGACTTAAGTAAAGGAGCGCCCTATGGAGGGTCAAGACGTAAAGTCAGCAGTAGCCGTTATCGATAACGGTAAGTTCGGTAAGCGCGAGATCAAGTTTGAAACTGGTCGCCTTGCAAAGCAAGCAGCAGGAGCTGCAGCTGTTTACCTCGATGAAGAGACAATGATCTTCTCAGCGACAACAGCATCAAAGACACCTAAGGATCAATTCGACTTCTTCCCACTTACAGTGGATGTTGAAGAGAAGATGTATGCCATTGGCAAGATTCCTGGTTCATTCTTCCGTCGCGAAGGTCGTCCATCAGAAGAGGCAATTCTTACCTGCCGTCTGATTGACC
>NZ_JBJTMK010000121.1:0-14172 GCF_046070465.1 Candidatus Planktophila sp.
CTCTGGAACTTCGCGGTTGATTTCCTTCTGCGAATATCCAAGGACGTGCAATGAGAAAGCAATGTTCTCTGAAATTGTTTTATTAGGAAGGAGGCGGAAATCTTGGAAGACGGTGCCAACCTGGCGACGAAGCTCTGGAACCTTGTGGTTAGCAAGTGAACCGAGATCTTTGCCTGCGACATGAATGATGCCTGATGTTGGGCGCTCTTCGCGGAGGATCAAACGCAAGAACGTGGACTTACCCGAACCGGACTTTCCAACAAGAAAGACGAACTCGCCTTTTGTGATTTCGAGGTTGACGCTATCAAGAGCAGGACGCTCCTGGCCTGCGTAAACCTTCGTAACGTTTTCAAAGCGAATCAATCTGAACTCCTTCAGTGCTCGAAGCGCAATTACGCGCCTCTTAATTCTCTCGTCGATAAGGACCGGTGAGATTAACTGAGTGCGAGTTTAGGGTACTTAGCCCGACAATGAGCGGAAATGAGCGTGGCTCACGCTCAGAAAAAGGTGTGAGATTTACCCGGGACGGCTCTTTACCCACTTTGCGAAAATCAGAAATGATTTAAATTCATGAAGCAGAAGAACGTCTCCAGCGGATGCCCGCTTCAATAAAGTCATCAATTTCCCCATCGAGAACCGCGGAGGTATTTCCAGTCTCGTGGTTATTTCGGAGATCTTTCACCATTTGATAAGGCGCAAGAACATAGGAACGCATCTGATTTCCCCATGAGCCGCTGTTGTCACCTTTAAGTGCATTGATCTTCGCTTGCTCTTCTTGGCGACGACGTTCCAATAACTTTGATTGCAGAACAGCCATTGCGGTCGCTTTATTTTGAATCTGCGAACGTTCGTTCTGACAGGAGACAACAATTCCAGTTGGAATGTGGGTCAAGCGAACTGCAGAGTCGGTGGTGTTAACCCCTTGACCACCAGGGCCTGATGAACGATAGACGTCGACGCGAATTTCTTTCTCGTCGATTTCAATGTGGTCGCTCTGTTCAACAACAGGAACAACTTCAACACCCGCAAAAGAAGTGTGGCGGCGAGATTGCGAATCAAATGGAGAGATACGTACCAGGCGGTGTGTACCTTGCTCTACCGACAAAGTTCCATATGCGTACGGCGCACTGACTCGGAATGTTGCAGATTTAATACCTGCTTCTTCTGCATATGAAGTTTCGAGAACATCAAATTTAAATTCATGACGTTCGCAGTAACGCAAGTACATGCGATACAACATCTGCGCCCAGTCTGCTGCCTCTACTCCTCCGGCCTCAGAGCGAATGGTGATCAAAGCATCGCGGTTGTCGTACTCGCCACTCAACAGCGTTGTGACCTCAAGTTCGCTGATTGCCTTCTTAGTTGAATCAAGCTCGGTTTCTGCATCAGTAAGCGCAGAACCATCAGTCTCTTCTGCAGCTAATTCAAAGAGAATAGGAAGGTCATCGACCCGTGAGCGAAGCCCCTTCAGTTTTGAAATCACCGCTTGAGTGCGAGATAACTTACTTGTTACTGCCTGAGCGGCTTCTGGGTCGTCCCACAGATTAGGTGCACCAGCAGCTTCTTCTAGTTCGATAGCTTCCTTCTCTAACTTTGGAAGATCGAGCACCTGCTCAATTGATTTTAGGGTCGCACTAATTTCAGCAATTTCAAGTCCATATTCGCGAGCCATGGGCGCAAGAATAGCGAGATTGCTAACCGATATCGAAACCAGAGTAATTGTTAGTCTCGGCGCGCTCACCCACCGCGCCTGCATGTGTATTAATTCTAACCTCGCTGAAATCTATAAAGGGTAACGGAATCGGGATTTTTGCAATCGCAGAGCTCTCTATATAGATTTGAAATCCGTCGCATTCAAAATCAGTTAATTCGATACTGGATACATTTTCTCTAGCGGATGCAGCTCCGTGTTTCTGCCATGAATCAAGTACCTGGCGCTCATCATTAATACCTGCATTGCAGTCTATTGGAATTCCTGGATCTTCTTCCGGCTGCCCCAATGAATTGACCAACATCCGAGAAAGGTTGTACTCCCCCGAGTAGTAGCTAGCTTGATCGAGGTTTTTCATCCCAGTCTGAACCGCAGCCTCTGATGCAAGTGAGAGCGAACGCTTTGCCAAATAAACCGAAGAGATATTGGTCAGTACGAGAGCAGTACTGAGCAAGACTACAAAAAGCCCAATCGTCAGCACAGCCGTCGAACCTCGCTCTGATTTCAGAGTGCGAGAGAGTGTGGTTTTCATTTCAAGCCCACGGCGATACATATTCCACCGTCGAAATTCTTGTACTACTTCTCATGGACGAGATTGTTATGACTATTTCATTATTGGGCGAGATGCATGGATTCTTCTTACATTCGTATGAATATCTCAATGAGCCAGAGGCAAGTTCCTCACCATATCCAAGTACTTCCGCACCTCGAGAGAAAATCTCAAATACTACCCTCTCAGCTACCTGATCGTTTTCACTAGTGACAAATCCTCGTGCCATCTCTCGCCCCAAGGTTCGCAGAGAAGACTGGGCATCACTTGATGTTGCATATTGATTAAGAAATATAAAGAGCGGGATGAAGAGAGGTAGCGCTAAAGCTACGAACTCGAGGACGGCGCTCCCCTCTTCATCCAACATTAAGCGACGGAAAAATCTCATCGTTGGTTCTCCACAATCGCCATTCCGTCAACGGTTACTTCACGACCTGATGCGCCACCACCAAGAAAACTAGGGAGCAAATCAGTCAGGGATGATTTCCTGCGCGTAATGAGAAGATCGAGATTCTGCCCATCTCCACTGCTATCGATATGGATGAATTCATCTCCGCTTTCAAACTCGCCAGAAATTGCACGGGTTGTAGCAGCGTTCTGAGCATCAATCTTTTCGACATTGCGAGTATGCACTGCAGTAGCGATCTGCATTCCTGTGAGGAAAAGCAACATCAGCGGAACGAGAATGAGAGCACTCTCAACGCTTCCCCTGTCGCAACCCAGCAAATGCAGCAATCGCTTCATTGTTAGCGAATCCCATTCATCGAATCGAGTGAGTTACGCAAAATGGCAGTTAAGCGAGGGGCAGCGATTGTCCAAATTGCAGTGACAAGTCCAGTGGTCATTAGGACAACCAGTACCCAGCCGGGCACATCTCCCCGCTGATCTGAGAGGGCACGATAGATGCGAGATTTGCTTATTCGATGGACTCGTTCTGAGATTCGAATCGAGAGCTGAATAAGGCCCTCTTGGAGCTTCTGATTGATTCCTGCGATTGGATTTCTTGTGGTGTTCATGTTGTCCTCTTTTCTTGATCTGGTTGTGTTTAACTTGAAAATAAATTGAGATTAATAAGTGATGGATACAGCGCGAAGAGAATTGATATCGGCAGGATGAGAAACACCACCGGAATCATCATTGAGATTTCTGACTTTCCTGCTGCATTCAGCAAACGCACTCGTTCTTGATTGCGTGATTCGTTGGCGCTGTGAGTAAGAGTTTCTACGAGTGAAGTACCGCGGGAGATTGAGACAATGATTGAATCAGCAAATCTACGTAATGCGTTTGAATTAACCCGACGACTCATCTCGTCAAGAGCTGTCATCAAGGGTATTCCGTTCTCGATCTCCAGAACCACTCGTGAGAACTCTCGAGCTAGGTGGCCGTGTGCGCGATTCGAAATTCGCTTCAGCGCAAGTGCTGGTGATTCTCCGGCGCCTACAGCCAAAGTGAGCATCTCCACAATCGCTGGAAATTCACTCTCTATATTTTTTCTACGACTCTCACACCGTTGGGTGAGGTTGCGTTCTGTGAGCACAAATGTAATTACGGGTACGAGAACGAGAAAAAGGCAATATGCAGTCCAGTTGATAACTGTGAGAAAGAAAGCAACAGTGCTCAATGCGAATCCAACTGCCACAAAGACCATCTGCGTAATTCGAAAGTTTTCATAATCTGAAACTTTGTTCTTTCCTATTTGCGAAAGGCGCTCAATGACAGAAGCCCGATTTCCAAGATTTAGAGAGCGGCGATAGATGAGGTGAAGAAGGTTGCTCTTCTCGTCAGCAACAAAGAAGGCGATTACGGCAATTGCACATGGGATGGATATTTGAGGGTTCATCGCTCACCGCCAAATATGCGCTGAGGTTCTGGGAGATTGCTGAGTTTGCCCATCCATAGATATGCCAGGGCTGTCATCGCAACTCCTACCGCGAGAATTGTGATGCCTTGTGGTGATGAAAATGCTGAACTTGTTGATGGCTGAGCGGCTAATAAAAGGAGGAGAATCCATGGTGCTGCAGCCGAGAGGTGAGCAGAGTTTCTAATCCATCCTTGCTTTGCGGCAATTTCGCGACGTAGTGACATGTCCTGTCTGGTGAAATCTCCGAGCTGGCGGAGCATCGAAAGTAACTCGGAACCGCCAAGGTTCTTCGCGAAAATTAACGATTCAAAAAGTTGATCTGCGGCACGCAGATTGAACTTCTCTTGAAGGTGTGAAATTCCGATTTCAAAACTGTAACCCGCATGCAGCTCTTCTCTAAATTCTTCAAAGTATCGCTGAGTAATCACTGGACCCCGGATAGATAAATTGCCCAGTGATTCGCTCAGCGATAGCCCTGATTGAATTCCAGAAATCATATGGTCGACAATCTCTGGTAAAACTGAGAAGAGTTCCCACGATTTCTTCTTTGTATTTCTTCGTGAAGAGATCCATGCCATCACTGTTGTGACTGATGCAATTGCGACCGCTATTGTGAGAGTGTGCGATATCGAGAGAGCGATTAAAAAAGTGCCGCAGGAAATGATGGCAACAGAAGAAACGCCTTCATTCTTCTTCCATCCCCGTTTCATGGCTGCGCCACCAAAGACTTCTCTACGAACCTCTGCTTGAATGTAGCCAGTCCTAGTCCTTCTTCATACTCGCCATTTCGCCACTTCCAGAGAGTTTCCATTTCGATATGAAGATTTTCAGTGCGGCCAGAGAGTGCAGCTATCTCAACTACTCGACGATAGCCGTCGGCATCCATTGCAATCTGAATAACGAGATCGATTGCTGATGCGACTGTAGGAACGATAAAGGAGTGAGAAATATTGGCACCAGCGAGGAGTGGCAAGGTTTGCAGCTTCATCACTGCATCTCGCGCGGAGTTTGCGTGAATTGTTCCCATTCCTGGTAATCCAGAGTTAAGGGCAATAAGTAAATCAAGCGCCTCTGCTTCGCGGACTTCGCCAATAATGATGCGATTAGGGCGCATACGTAGAGCTTCTTTAACCAATCTGCGCAATGTAATCTCGCCATCACCTTGAAGATTGGCATTGCGTGTTTGTAATTGGATTACATCAGGGAGACGAGGATTGATTTCAAATACTTCTTCAATTGTGATGACGCGATGAGAATATGGAATTTCGCTTGCAAGCGCATTGAGGAGTGTTGTTTTTCCCGCTTGCGTTCCCCCGCTGACGAGAATATTGAGTCCCTGCGCCATAGCAGAGATGAGAACTTCTGCCATTTCTTGAGAAAGCGTGCCAGATTCAGAGAGTTGTTTAAGTGAACGCCCTTGGGCTATATGTTTGCGAATATTGACCGCCCAGTGTTCTGCTGTGATTTCGGGAATCGCAACATGCAGGCGACTTCCATCAGGAAGTCGTGCATCAACAAATGGGAGCGATAGATCAAGGCGGCGACCACTCCACATCAATGTTCGATCTACGAGCTCGCGCACATCCTGAGTGGTGAGGATGAGATTAGTGAGTTCGCTCTTTCCATGGCGAGCAATGAAGATGCGCTCTGGTGAATTGATCCAGATTTCTTCGATTGTCTCATCGCAGATAAATGGGTAGATAGGACCAAAAACAACTGATGGCTCAATCTCGCTTCGCTTTTCCATGGAGTGAAGTTAGGGAGCGGGTGACAAATGAAAAGCGCTGCCTTAATCGCCTGTGGAAAGAGGGATGAAGATTGCTGCTTGTGTACAAGAAAATCACTCTGAGTAATACTCTTACTCCGTGAAGATCTCAGCAGTGCTCCTCGCAATCGAATCGCTCTTGTTATTGGCCCTCGGCCTCTACATGATTGCGCTTGGTTTTACCCACGATAAGTCATGGATGCCGTACTTAAGTGTGATTGGCTTTGCGCTAGCTGGTTCGGCGGGTTTATTCGCACTCTCTCGTGGTGTTCGCGATGGAAAGCGCTGGGCAAACTCCCCTGCAATTTTGGCCAACCTAATTGCGTTAGGTGTCGCTCAATACCAGTTTGAGGCAGGTGTCTATTGGTTAGCACTTCCAATCACAGCGATGGCTGTAACGATAATTGTGACCTTATTTCTGACGATTAAAAAATCTGCAGCAGAGTAACGCTAACTACCAAGGAACTACTTGGCGATCTTCCCAAAGAATTCCTGTTGTGTTCGTTTGGAAATCTTCTGAAGCTTTATCAAATTGGCGAGTTGCAAGCCACACTGCTGTCGCCGCACCTTCTTCTGCACTACGTGGTGCATCGGGTCCGCCCATATCGGTTCGTGAATGATTTGGGCACATTGCATCCACTAACACTCCGCGAGCACCGAGTCCTGTTTCATGCGCAAGATTTCGCACCAATGCATTTACTCCCGCCTTGCTAATTCGATATGGCGCGAGGCCCCCGGCATTACCTGGTCCTGACATTCGACCAAGGCATGCTGAGAAGATCACTACACGACCATGACGCGCTTCAACCATTGCAGGAACTAGTCGGTTCACTATTTGAAAAACCGAATCGAGATTGATTGACAATACGCGTCGCCATTCCGCATCAGTTGTCTTAAGAGTCTTCGACATCTTCTCGCTCATCACACCGTGGGCAATAATCAAATGTGTAATATCAGGATGAGTCAGTGCGATTGCATCGAGAGCCGCTGCGGTTGCCGTTGAATTTTCGAAATCAATCGAGTAGGCCTCGACTGATTCAGTGCGTCCATCTGAGAGAAGCGCTGTTTTTGCATCCGATAGTCGTGTCGAATCTTTGGCGACAAGGATCAGATCAAAGCCCTCTTTACGAAGTGCTGTGGCTGTTTCAAACCCAAGTCCTCTACTGCCACCCGTAATGAGAGCGAGATTTCGCCCGGTGAGATTCATGGGCAAACCTTCCCAGTGGCTGAGGGCGGTCGCCACCCGAAATAGGTCGAAGTGTGCGCTATCTCGCCCTCTGAAGCCCACTTTCACCATTTATATAGAAGCCTCTCAGACGTTACTCTTAGCCTGCAAGTCGGTGGAAATGAGAACGCAAAGGAGCGCTCAGTGTCTTCAGGACAAGATTTTGGTGCAAATGATTGGCTCGTTGAAGAAATGTACGAGCGATACCAATCAGATCCTTCTTCAGTTCCTGCAGAGTGGGTGACGTACTTCCAGAACAATCCTTCAGCCGAGATCTCCAGAGCATCGAGCAACAATCCGGTCGCGGGCGTTCCAGGTCAACCATCAACACCTCCTGTGCCAAAACCTGTATCCGAACCAAACATCAGCATTGAGTCGGCACGGGTTCCAGCTGAACCGGTGAATACAAGTGTTGCGTCGCCGAATATTTCAACACCAACTGCAAGTGCACCGGTAGTGCCAGCAACACCAGCACCAGTTCAAACACAACCAATCGTTCGTGAAGTTGCAGCAGCACCATCGACTCCAGCACAGGCAGAAGTTAAACCTGCTCCAACACTTGCATCTCCTGGTGCATCAACTCTTGAACCACTTCGAGGTGTTGCAGGTCGAGTTGTTCAATCAATGGAAGCTTCGCTCACAGTTCCTACTGCAACCTCGGTTCGCGCAATTCCTGCGAAATTGATGATTGATAACCGCATCGTTATTAATAACCACCTTGCTCGTGGTCGAGGTGGAAAGGTTTCTTTCACGCACATCATCGCGTACGCAATGATCAAGGCGATTCGTCAGATGCCAGAGATGAATGCATTCTTCGGTGAGATAGATGGCAAGCCAGCAATTGGAAAGCCAGAGCACATCAATCTTGGTATCGCGATTGACTTGGCAAAGCCTGATGGAACTCGCCAGTTGTTGGTTCCTTCTATCAAGGGTTGCGAAGCACTTGATTTCGGTCAGTTCTGGGTTTCCTATGAAGAGACTGTTAAGAAGGCACGCACGGGCACACTTACTGTTGAAGATTACGCAGGAACAACCGTCTCACTGACAAACCCAGGAACAATCGGAACAGTTCACTCTGTTCCACGCCTCGTTCAAGGTCAGGGCCTCATCATGGGCGTTGGTGCGATGGATTATCCAGCTGAATTCCAAGGCGCATCAGAAGCGACTCTTGCACGTATGGCAATTAGCAAGGTCCTCACACTGACAAGCACTTACGATCACCGCGTTATTCAAGGTGCGCAGTCAGGTGATTTCCTTCGTCGTATTCACGAACTTCTCCTCGGTGCTGAAGGTTTCTATGATGAAATCTTTACCGCGCTTCGTATTCCATATGAACCAATTCGTTGGGCACCAGATTTCGCTGTCACAAAAGATTCAGAAATTGATAAGACTGCACGTGTTCAGCAATTAATCGCTGCCTACCGCACATGGGGCCACCTCATGGCAGACACCGATCCTCTTGTATACCGTCAGCGCACTCATCCTGATTTGGATGTACAGACTCACGGACTTACTTTGTGGGATCTCGATCGCGAATTCGCAACAGGCGGATTCGGTGGCAAAGCATTCCTTCCGCTTCGCAAAATTCTCGGTCTCTTGCGTGATACCTACTGCCGTTCAATTGGTGTTGAGTATATGTATATCTCAAACCCAGAAGAGCGTAAGTGGTTCCAGGAAAACCTTGAGAAGAAGTTTGAAAAAGTTGATCGCAGCGAGCAGCTCAGAATTCTTCGCAAGCTCAATAGCGCAGAAGCATTTGAATCTTTCTTACAGACAAAGTTCGTTGGACAGAAGCGCTTCTCACTTGAGGGCGGCGAATCTGTAATTCCTTTGACTGACGCAATTGTCTCCGCAGCTGCAGAGCGCGGACTCGACGAGGTCTGTATCGGCATGCCTCACCGCGGTCGTCTCAACATGCTTGCAAATATTGCAGGCAAGTCATCCGGACAGATCTTCCAAGAGTTCCAGGGTCACTATGCAGAGAATGAAGTTCACGGCTCTGGCGATGTGAAGTATCACTTGGGAACTGAAGGAGTCTTCACCGCTGAATCCGGCGCTCAGACAAAGATCTACCTTGCAGCAAACCCATCACACCTAGAAGCTGTAAACCCAGTGCTTGAAGGCATCGTTCGTGCAAAGCAGGATCGCCTTAATAACAAGGGCGCCTACTCTGTTCTACCAATCCTTCTTCACGGTGATGCTTCATTTGCAGGTCAAGGCGTCAACATGGAGACACTTCAGTTGTCTGGCCTGGCTGGATACCGCACAGGTGGAACGATTCACGTTGTCATCAATAACCAGGTTGGTTTCACAACTTCACCTCACGCATCTCGCACAGCGCGATACTCAACAGATATTGCCAAGATGATTGAAGCTCCGGTCTTCCATGTTAACGGCGATGATCCTGAAGCATGTGTTCGCGTTGCACGTCTTGCATTCGAATATCGCCAGGCATTTAATAAAGATGTAGTCATCGACATGGTTTGTTACCGTCGTCGCGGGCACAATGAAGGCGATGAGCCAGCGTTCACACAGCCATTGATGTACAAGTTGATTGGCGCAAAGCGCACAACACGTACTCTGTACACCGAAGCTCTTGTAGGCCGCGGTGATATCACACCTGATGAAGCTCAACAAGTTCAAGCCGAATACCAGGCAGAGCTCGAATCAGTCTTTGCATCAGTGGCCAACCATGTTCCTGATCATGATCCAAATTTCAAGGCTCCAGTTCCCCCAGCAGCTGAGGCAATCGCAACTGCGATTCCAGAAGCACTGGCTCGCGAAATTGCGGCAACACAAGTTGCTACGCCTGTCGGATTTAATCTCCATCCAAAGATGGCTCCGCAGTTGGCAAAGCGTCCAGAGATGCTCAATGACGGAACAATCGACTGGTCTATGGGTGAGCTTCTTGCGTTTGGATCAATTCTGAAGGAAGGCCATCCAATTCGTTTGGCTGGACAGGATTCACGTCGTGGAACATTCTCCAATCGTCATGCTGTGATTGTCGATGCAGAGAATGCCAATGAATGGACTCCACTTCGTTCAATGATTCAAGATGAGAACCAATTCTTTGTCGTCGACTCATTGCTCAGCGAATATGCGGCACTTGGCTTCGAATATGGCTACTCAGTCGTTCGCCCTGAGGCACTTGTCATGTGGGAAGGTCAGTTCGGAGACTTTGTTAACGGCGCGCAGACAATTCTCGATGAATTCATCTCATCAGCACTTCAGAAATGGGGCGAGCGTTCATCTGTAGTTCTCTTGCTTCCACATGGTTATGAGGGTCAAGGACCAGATCACTCTTCAGCACGTATCGAGCGTTTCTTGCAGCTCTGCGCTGAGAACAATATGACGGTCGCACAGCCATCATCTCCTGCCTCTTACTTCCACCTATTGCGCTGGCACGTTGCTAATCCAACTCGTCGACCAATGGTTGTCTTCACTCCAAAGTCGATGCTCCGCCTCAAGGCTGCTGCATCCCAGTTGAGCGATTTCACCAGCGGAACATTCCGTCCGGTTATTGGTGATGACAAGGTACAGAATGCATCACGTTTGATCTTCTGTTCAGGCAAGATTTATCACGACCTCGTTGCAGAGCGCGAGAAGCTTGGTGAGAACACAACTGCGATTGTTCGCGTTGAACTTCTCTATCCACTTCCAATCGATGCCATGCGTGAAGAAGCTGCAAAGCATCCCAATGCAAACTTGCTATGGGTACAAGATGAGCCAGCAAACCAGGGGCCTTGGTCTCACATTGCGCTTCGCACATCTGAAGCTCACGGTGGTCGTGCAATTGATCACCGTGTATTCCGTCGTGTTTCACGTCGCTCAACTGCATCTCCTGCAACAGGTAACCATCACTTGCACGAGGAAGAGTTGAAGGCGTTGCTCCAGGAAGCGTTTACCAGGTAAATCTTTTACTTTGCTTTACGTACCCTGGAAACCACTTTGGCATGCACAGCTGAAACTGGAAGCCATCCCCACTGACGTGAATCATTTCCTTCGGGATTATCACTGCTCACAAAAATCTGGTGGGAGTCGCTGCGAACTTCAGTAATCCGTTTTACATAGAAGATTCCTGGATATTCAGGGCGTTCGATGACGACGACATCTCCAACCTGAACGCGATCACCGAAGATATTTCCGAGGGAGAAACCCGGTGATTTCAAGGCGTAATTGCCCCAGTTGGCCATCAGCCAATCCCCCGGCACATAGGTAGGGAGCATTGATTCGCCTTCAACGAGGACGGTGGAGAAGCGCTTGCTCATGGCTCAGAGTCTAGGGCGCACCTTCCGGTATGCGACGGAGCCTTGGCTCCACTAATCTTTGAGCCATGAGAAACCTACTAGCAACATTATTGGCACCCAAGACATCTGTCCTCGCTCACTGCGATCTTCCATGCGGCGTTTATGACCCAGCACAGGCTCGCATTGAAGCTCTCTCTGTAAAAGCTTGCATGGAGAAGTACGCAGCTAATACAGATGCTGATTTCCGTTCACGCTCTGTTGCAATCAAGGAAGAGCGTTCACATGCAGTGAAGGAACACCTCTGGGTTCTCTGGACTGACTACTTCAAGGCACCTCACTTCGAGAAGTACCCACAGCTCCACACACTTTTCAATGATGCAACAAAGCTTGCAGGAGCTGCAGGAACAAAAGGAACACAGGATGTTGCAGTTGCGGATTCATTGATTGCAAAGATTGATGAAATTGCAGCAATTTTCTGGGAGACAAAGAAGGCACAATAACGTCAATGTCACAAGGCTCCGCCTTTGACCCTTCAAAATTTAAGTTAGTTCCTTAAAAGAGATTCAGCGGCAGTGCGAGCGAGGAAAGTTACTCGCTCCACTGTCGCTCTTTTTATTTCGGCTTGAGCGATATGTCGCTCGCCTTCGTAGATTTCGCATTCAAAAGTTAACTCTCGCCCGTTGATCTCGATACATCGCGCGTTGGCGCGGAGTTCGTCCCCCACTTGAGCAGAAGCCAGAAGTTCTAATGATGAAGAGAGTAAGAAAGTTGTTTCACCATTATCCAAGTGCTCGCTGAGTGCAGCAATTGTCGCTGATTCCATCGCATGTAATAAGTGAGAAGTAGCAACTATAGGAAGCTCGGAAAGTCCCATAGCGAGTGCTGTATCGCCCGGACGAACGGTCATTACAGAGAAGCCGACGGCTCCCAATACTTCATCAGCCGGTTTCACGATTACTTATTGCCATCATCGTCGATGAAGTGCTGGATATGAGTCTGCTCAATTTGAATCTCGCGGTGTTCGATATTGCCGAACTCATCGATCTCAATGGAAATCTCAGTCATGCTGAATTGAGTAACAACCTCTGTGCCGCCAGCCATCTGAGCTCGTAATTGACGATGAATCGCTTCGTGCAAATCTTCGGGTGCACGTTCATTGCAGGTGCGGCGCAACGTCTCTTGAAGCATGTCATGCATAGCGCGCTCGTGTGCAATCTCTGCAGTACATGGAAGACACGAAGTGATGTGCTCTTCAATTGCAGAGCGCTGTGGAAGCTGATCAAGCTCGCCTTCAATAATGAAGATCACCGAAGAGAGAACGTCACCGCATTGAATCTCGATGTAGCTCATGATTCATCTCCCTTCACTGTGTAGCCAAGTTCTTTTGCATAGCTGGCTAATTTCTCACGCAATTGCTTGCGGCCACGGTGAAGACGAGACATCACTGTTCCAGCAGGGGCGCCGACAATTTCTGCAATCTCTTTATAAGAGAACCCTTCAACATCAGCCAGGTAGACAACCATCCGGAAATCTTCAGGAATCTCTTGGAGTGCTCGTTTGATATCGCTATCGGGAAGATTTTCCAGAGCTTCTACCTCTGCAGATTTTCCAAGATCGCTAGTGTGTGATTGCGCTTGTGCAACTTGCCAATCTTCTAGCTCAGCTTGTGCAATCTGAGGTTGGCGCTGGCCTTTACGGTAGCTGTTGATAAATGTTGTGGTGAGTACGCGGTAAAGCCAGGCGCGGAGATTTGTTCCTTCTTCGAATTGATGGAAGGAAGTGAATGCCTTGAGATATGTATCTTGAACTAAGTCGCGCGCATCTTCGGGATTCTTTGTATATCGAAGAGCAGCAGCGTAGAGCTGATCAGTAAACGCAAGAGCATCGCGCTCGAACCGAATGGTGCGATCGGCCGCGCTCTCGAGTACTAAATCTTTCGATGTCATTGCTGTCATCCTAACCCGAGATCTTCAGCTTCTCCATCAGAAAAGCGTCTCTGGCTCGCCCAGTTCTATCTCTTCAATGAGCGCTGGCCCATTATTGGTGACTAGATTGACGCGTGAAGAAACGGGGCGGGTAACCAAGCCTTCCGCGGGGTGTTCACGCTGCATCAGAGCCTGAAGAAAATGTAGCTCGCGGTTTTTGGGATCTAACCAATCGCTCCAACGATCTCGGGGCATAAAAACTGGCATACGGCTATGGATTGTCGCGAGTTCCCCCACCGCTTCACGCGTGATGATTGCAGCGCTCTGAATGAGATCGCCCTTTTCGCTCCTCCAACTACTCCAAATTCCGGCAATAGAAAGTGGTGAACCGTCTTCACTTGTGATGTAGAACGGCTGCTTTGGAGAATATTTTCCAAGCGATGTCGCCCACTCGTAATATCCGGTAGCTGGAATCAAGCATCGTGAAGTGCGAAATGCGTCTCGGAATGTTGGCTTCTCATGAATCGATTCGCTTCGCGCATTGATGGCATGAGACTGACTTGCTCGCGCATCAGCAAAGCTTTTCTGCCATGGTGCAATTAATCCCCATGATGCGCTGCCGAGGATTCTTTGATTGCTCTCGCGGTCGCGATCTTTCACTATATAAATCTCATTGGTCGGTGCAATATTCCAGTTAAGAGGCAGAGTCGGATTGGAATCATTCTCAACGAGGTTAAAGAAGGCGACAATCTCTTCTTGGCTCTGAGCCATCGCATATCTGCCGCACATAGTTGAGAATGCTACCCCGCTACACTTTGCCTATGACTTCATCGCATCCCCTCTGGCCTGCACCCTTTCGCGGCAAGCTGCCAGTCGATGTGATTGTCG
>NZ_JBJTMK010000122.1:0-3245 GCF_046070465.1 Candidatus Planktophila sp.
CGAGATGCACCGTTCTGCTGAATCACTCGTAGTGAGGCAACGATCATGATCCATAGAAGGGAAGCTGGGATAAGTACCTTCCAGCCGAACTTCATGAACTGGTCATAGCGAAGACGTGGAAGTGATGCTCGGAGCCACATAAAGATGAAGAAGAAAATATTCACCTTCAGGAAGAACCAGATAATGACGAACCAACCGCCGAGCCAGCTCTCAGTAAAACCGAGCCCTGGGAATGCGTGGTAGCCACCAAGGAAGAGAGTTGTTGCAAGTGCAGATACAGCAATGATGTTGACATATTCGGCCAAGAAGAAGAGCGCAAACTTCAGCGATGAGTACTCAGTGTGGAAACCACCGACGAGCTCACCTTCAGCTTCAGCCAAGTCGAAAGGTGCGCGGTTAGTTTCTCCGACCATTGAAATCACGTAGATAACAAATGAAGGAAAGAGAACCACGGCGTTCCAGATGTGTCCGTGCTGAGAAGCCACGATATCTGAAGTCGACATTGAACCTGCATAGATAAAGACTGCAACGAGCGAAAGACCCATAGCTACTTCATAAGAAATAACTTGAGCGCTGGAACGCAATCCGCCGAGGAGTGGGTAGGTAGATCCTGAAGACCAACCAGCAAGCACTACGCCGTAGACACCAATGGATGTCACAGCCAAGATGTAGAGAACGCCAACTGGAAGATCTGTTAGCTGCATTGCTGTTGTATGTCCAAAGAGATTAACAACGCCTGTCATTGGAATTACTGCAAAAGACATAAAGCACATCGCTGCAGCGATGATGGGTGCGGCGATAAATACGACCTTATCTGCAGCTGCAGGAATGATGTCTTCCTTAAGAGCAAGCTTGACTCCATCAGAAAGTGATTGAAGTAGACCAAAGGGTCCAACGCGGTTAGGGCCGGTGCGCTGCTGCATCTTGGCAAGGACGCGACGCTCGGTCCAGACCGCCATCAGAGTTGAAACGACGCAGATAGCAAAGACAAGTACAGCCTTTACTGCAATAAGCCATCCTGGATCTTGTCCGAGAAGCTGTGCTGTTGTCATGCCTTCACCACCGTTACTAGTTCGCCGTGAACCGCATTGAGAGCGGTAAGTGCCTGAGAACCAAATGAATTACGTGGAATCCACACAGCATCATCGTGAATATCTTCAACGAGGACTGGGAGTGTGATGGAACCATGTGCATTAGAGATGCGTACTTGATCTCCTGTTGCAACACCTGCAGCAGATGCACGCTTCTCAGAGATGACAGCAACTGTTGGACGACGAGTGCCAGCCAAGTTATCTTCACCCCGCTGCATTGAGCCCATATCGAGCAAGCGACGCCAAGAAGTAAGCACTGCTTGATCTCCTGATACAGCTGGCGCATTACCTGCAGCAACTGGTGCGAATGGAGCACGAGCTCCATCCCACTTACCGAGTTGTGCAATCTCTCGAGCTGCTGCAGAGACTGTTCCGAGCATGATTGATTCGCCCATTGCATCAGCGAGTGCTGAGAGGATGCGAACGTCACTGCGATTGAGTGAGTCAGCAACCGCAGCATCGAAAGCACGTGCGCGGCCTTCCCAGTTGAGGAATGAGCCTGACTTCTCGGTCACTGCAGCGACCGGAAGAACCACATCTGCAACTTCAGTGATTGTTGACTCTGCGATTTCAAGAGAGACTACGAAAGTCTTCTTCAAAACTTCGAGCACTGTGCGGCTGTGCAACATGTCATGCGCATCTACGCCACCAACGACAACAGCGTCGAGCTGATTATTTCCCAGTGCTTCGATGATCTGATCTGTAGTACGACCTGGCTCTGCTGGCAATGAGTCGATTCCCCATGCAGCAGCAATATCAACGCGAGCCGCTGAATCTGCAACTGGACGTCCACCTGGAAGAAGTGTTGGGAATGCGCCTGCTTCAAGTGCTCCGCGTTCGCCTGCGCGACGAGGAATCCAAGCAAGCTTTGCACCAGACTTTTCAGCAAGCGCGAGCGCGGCAGAGATAAGCCCTGCGGACTCTGATGCGCGCTCACCAAGAAGGATGACTGACTTTGCTGTCAGCGCAACCGATGAAACAGCTGAGCTTTCCGCACCAGGTGCTACCTTGATGAAATCTGCCTTCAACTTATCCATTGCGATTGAACCCTTAGATGCAACAGATGTGACCTTGAGGCCGCGCTTCTTAAAGTTCTTATTGATGCGCAAGAAGACAATTGGTGACTCTTCTTCTGGCTCAAATGCAACGAGAAGAACGTGATCTGCAGAGTCAATATCGCTGTAATGAACATTGAAGGTGCCTGCAACGTGAGCTGCAAGGAATTCGCCTTCCTCTTTGCCCGAGACTCGAGCACGGAAATCAATGTCGTTAGTCTTCAACGCGATGCGAGCAAACTTTGAATAACCGTATGCATCTTCAGTTGATACGCGACCACCTGTGAGAACAGCTGCGCGCTTGCCCTTAAGTCCTGCTGCAGCTGCCGCAAGTGCTTCTGGCCAGGAAGCCGTTACGAGAATGCCATCTGCGTTGCGAACGAGTGGCTGAGTGAGGCGGTTTGTTGAAGTTACATACTTAAATGCCCAACGACCCTTGTCACAGTTCCACTCTTCGTTAACAGCTGCATCATCTCCAGCAAGGCGACGAAGTGTCTTGCCGCGACGAACATCGGTGCGCATATCGCACCCTGATGCACAGTGCTCGCATGCAGCTGGTGTTGATACCAAGTCGAATGGACGTGCGCGGAATCGGTATGAAGCACCGGTCAGAGCGCCTACTGGGCAGATCTGTACAGTGTTACCTGAGAAGTATGAGTTAAATGGATCGTTCTCGTAGATTCCAACCTGCTGCAACGCACCGCGGTGGTTGAGAGTGATAAATGGATCTGATGCGATCTGATTTGAGAATCGGGTACAACGTGCACACAAGACGCAACGTTCGCGATCGAGCAATACCTGTGAAGAGATGTTGATTGGCTTTTCAAAGGTGCGCTTGTAGCCAGTCAGACGTGACTCTGCATTTCCGTTGCTCATTGCCTGGTTCTGCAATGGGCACTCGCCACCCTTGTCGCAGACCGGGCAATCGAGCGGGTGGTTTCCAAGGAGAAGCTCCATCACACCCTTCTGCGCCTTATCTGCAACTGGTGATGTGAGCTGAGTCTTAACGATCATATTTGGCTCAACCGGGATGGTGCATGATGCCTGTGGCTTGGGGAACGCGCGGCCGTTGATTTCAACATCAACGAGACACTGACGA
>NZ_JBJTMK010000123.1:0-2541 GCF_046070465.1 Candidatus Planktophila sp.
GTCTTGGTAAAACTCACTTACTTCACGCAATTGGTGCTTACTCTCGCGAACTCTTTCCAAATATTCGTGTGCGTTATGTTTCATCTGAAGAATTTACCAATGACTTTATTAACTCGATCCGCGACGATAAAGCAACATCCTTTCAACGTCGCTATCGTGATTTAGATGTCTTACTTATTGACGATATTCACTTCTTGGAAAATAAAGAACGTACACAGGAAGAGTTCTTCCATACATTTAACACTTTGCACAATGCGAAGAAGCAGATTGTTATCTCATCTGACCGTTCACCAAAACAATTAACAACTCTTGAAGATCGACTTCGTTCACGATTTGCGTGGGGTTTCACAATCGATGTTCAACCACCAGAGCTAGAGACGCGTATCGCGATTCTTCGTAAGAAGGCTGCGCAAGATCGTCTCAACGCACCAGATGATGTTCTTGAATTTATCGCTAGTAAGATTTCTACAAACATTCGCGAACTCGAAGGTGCGCTCATTCGTGTTACTGCTTTCGCAAGTTTGAACCGCCAGAGCGTTGATATGGGTCTTGCTGAAATTGTTTTGAAAGATTTAATGCCTTCTGAATCCAACCCAGAGATCACGGCTGCAACGATCATGGCTCAGACTGCAGCGTTCTTTAAATTAACTTTGGAAGATCTCTGTGGAACATCTCGATCTCGGGCACTTGTTGAAGCCCGTCAGATTGCGATGTACCTCTGCCGTGAGTTGACCGACCTACCTCTACCTAAGATCGGCCAGACCTTTGGTGGGCGCGACCACACCACCGTGATGCATGCCGACCGTAAGATCCGCGAGCTCATGGCTGAGCGTCGAGCCTTGTATAACCACGTCAACGAAATCACCACCAAGATTAAACAGCAGAGCAGCTACTAAGCCTCAACCTGTCATCATTAATGACTCCTTGAGGGATGTCCGCTTTGACACCTTTACCCCCAGATGTGGAAAAGATGTGGATAACTGTGGATAAAGAGGGTTTTATTGGGATATCTACCGGTATCCCGGCAGGTTTTAGGTGTTATTGAGGAAGAGAGAGGAAGGGTGAATGAGATCTATCCACCGGTTATCCACACCATCTACAGGTTTATCCACAGTAAATAGGGATAACTTCTCCGTTCTGAACAGGGTTTTTACTACTTACCCACAGAATTGGTCTACACCTATTACTACTACTTTTATATATAAATATCTCTCTCCCCAAGCGAACCTGTGGGTTTCAACCACCCATTCCTTTATTTATGGCTTCTATGCCAAACTTTCCAACCTTGGTGGGGTTATTACACCGACAGATGAGATGAGGGCTCCGGCATGAAATTTACAGTTGATCAGCACGCGTTAACCGATGGCGTTAACTGGGTCTCCCGTTCTCTCTCCACCCGCCCTATTAAGACCGAGCTCCTTGGTATCAAGATCGATGCAACTGGCGATCAGGTAATTCTCTCTGCCTCAGATCTAGAGACATCATCTAAATCTCACTTCACCGCAGATATCTTTGAAAAAGGCGAAGTCCTTGTTCCAGGAAAGTTGCTTGCGGAAATTTCTCGCTCACTTCCTAATAAACCAATCACCATCACATTAGATGGCTCACGAGTATTAGTGACATCAGGCTCTGCAAAGTTCACACTCCCAACACTTTCATTGTCGGAATATCCAAACCTTCCAGAACTCCCTGAACGCACCGGAGTTGTAGCGAGCGACATATTCGCAACAGCAGTTGCACAAGTTGCGGTTGCAGCAGGCCGTGATGATTCACTCCCAACACTCACTGGTGTCCATGTGGAAATTGAAGAAGATAAGGTAACTCTCGCTGCGACAGACCGTTATCGTCTTGCAGTTCGTGAATTTAACTGGAACCCAGCAACACCAGGAATTTCTACATCAGCGTTAATGCGCGCTCGCACACTTGCTGATGCTGCTAAATCTCTCACAGGTTCTAAAGAAGTTTCACTATCTTTCGCACCAGCAACATCAACTGACCGCCTTGCAGGTTTTTCTGGTGACGGTAAGACAATGACATCGCGAATGTTGGACGGAACATTTCCTCCATACCGCCACCTTCTTCCTACTGAAGCTTCAACTACTGCGGTTGTGGAAGTTGCTCCTTTCCTAGATTCTGTGCGCCGTGTTGCACTTGTTGCAGATAAAACCATTCCATTACGTCTTGAATTTGCAGATGGTGGAGTATCACTAGAAGCGGGTACAGGTGAAGAAGCACAAGCAACCGAAACCATCGATGTACTTCTCCACGGCGACCCAATCTCCATCGCTTTTAACCCAACATTCCTTGCAGATGGTCTTCAAGCTGTAGGAACTCCTTTTGTACAAATTTCATTTACCGGATCCAACAAGCCAGCTATCTTGACTGGGCGCACCGAACCTAACGGTGCCTCTATCGATACCTACAAGTACTTGTTGATGCCGATGCGTTACGCTTCATAACGAGAATTTCCATGCGCATTAAACGGCTAGCGCTGAATAACTTCCGTTCTTATCAAGAGCTGGATTTAGAGTTCACACCCGG
>NZ_JBJTMK010000124.1:0-3104 GCF_046070465.1 Candidatus Planktophila sp.
GGGTGAGAGAATTTTCCTATGGTCACCGTTTACTCCCGTCACGGCTGTCATCTCTGCGAAAATGCTGTGAATGTTCTCGAGAGCCTTCGCGAAGAGCTCGCATTTGAGATTGAGATTATTTATATTGACGGTAACCCCGAACTAGAGAAGCTATATGGCGAACAAGTTCCAGTAACTCATATCAACGGAGAGCACCATGATTTTTGGAAAGTGGATCCGATTCGCTTTAGATCTTCCCTTGAAAAACATCGTCGGCATCAATAATCGTGTAGCTATAACCCTGCTCTGCTAAGAATCGCTGACGATTCTGCGCAAAATCTTGGTCGATAGTGTCGCGAGAAACGACAGAGTAGAAGCGCGCACCACGGCCATCTGCCTTAGGGCGCAATACACGACCCAAACGCTGTGCCTCTTCTTGGCGCGAGCCGAATGCACCAGATACCTGAATGGCAATTGTTGCTTCCGGTAAGTCGATTGAGAAGTTAGCGACCTTGGATACAACCAGACAAGAAATTTCTCCGGTACGGAAAGATTGGAATAACTCTTCACGCACCGATTGTGGGGTTGAACCTTGAATCACTGGGCAACCTAGAGTTTCGCCCAAATCATCCAACTGATCAAGATACTGGCCAATAACAAGGATCTGTTCTTTTGCATGCAGGCTGACGAGCTCTTGAACAACATCGCGCTTAGTGCGAGTGGTTGCGCAGTAGCGATAACGCTCTTCTGGTTCAGCCGTTGCATAAGCGAGACGCTCGGCTTCGGTCAGATTAACTCGAACCTCGATACATTCTGCAGGGGCGATATACCCCTGTGCTTCAATCTCTTTCCAGGGCACATCAAAGCGCTTTGGGCCGATCAGCGAGAAGACCTCACCTTCCATTCCATCCTCGCGAACCAAGGTGGCGGTTAGGCCCAGTCGTCTGCGGGATTGAATATCAGCTGTAAAGCGGAAGATCGGCGCAGGAAGTAAGTGCACCTCGTCGTAAATAATCAAACCCCAGTCATGGCTATCGAAGAGATCAAGGTGTGCGTAAACGCCATTCTTCTTCTTGGTCATTACTTGGTAGGTAGCGATAGTGACAGGGCGGATCTCTTTCTTGGAGCCAGAGTATTCGCCGATCTCATCTTCATTGAGAGAGGTGCGCTTGAGGAGTTCATCGCGCCATTGGCGTGCGGCAACTGTGTTGGTGACGAGAATCAAAGTAGTTGCTTTAGCATGTGCCATCGCCGCTGCGCCCACAATTGTCTTACCTGCACCACAAGGAAGTACCACGACACCAGAGCCACCATGCCAGAATCCTTCTGCAGCATGCTCTTGGTATTCGCGAATCTTCCAACCATCTTGCTTGAGATCAATGGGATGTGCCTGACCATCGACGTAGCCGGCAAAATCTTCTGCTGGCCAACCAAGGCGTAAGAGTGATTGCTTGATAGCACCGCGCTGACTTGGATGCACAGCAATTGTCTCTGCATCAATACGTGGACCTAGCAGCGGAGCAATCTTCTTTGCACGGATTACTTCTTCAAGAACCGCGGTATCTGTAGTCACAAGGATTAAACCGTGGACAGGATCTGCTTCGAGGCGGAGACGGCCGTAACGTGACATCTGTTCTGCAACATCGATAAGTAGTGCGTGCGGAACTGCGTAACGTGAATACTTAATAAGAGTGTCAATCACCATCTCGGCATCGTGGCCAGCGGCACGTGCGTTCCAGAGTCCAAGATTTGTCAGGCGATATGTGTGCATATGTTCTGGTGCGCGCTCGAGCTCTGCGAAGGGTGCAATTGCGCGACGACATTCAACAGATAGGGGATGGTCGATATCTAGTAAGAGCGTTTTATCGCTCTGAACAATCAGAGGTCCGTCGCTCATACGAGTAATTCTTTGATAAACGCATGTAGAAATGCGCTACGTGGTTCGATGCTAGAAAGGCTTACCCATTCATGTGCAGCGTGTGCACCACCACCGACAGCTCCGAGACCATCGAGGACTCGTACACCTGTCGCTGCAGCGAAGTTTCCATCGCTTGCGCCACCCACCTCGGCGCAACCCAGAGGTGGCATTGCAAGATCGGCAGCAACTTTCTCTGCAATTTCGTAAAGCTCTACTGTCGATGACGGCTGAAGCGGCGGGCGGTGCAATCCACCTGCAACTTCGATGCGCGCACCAGGAATCGTTGCAACTAAACTCTTAATCGCAGAATCAACTCGTACCAAATCTTCGTGTGAAAATGAACGGGCATCGATTTCAAGAACTGCAAGATCAGGAACTGTGTTAATAGTTGTTCCGGACTTGAGCAGCGTAGGAACAACTGTTGTTCCGTGCTCACTGCTTTCTAGCGCACCCAGCGCCAAGATGACGTGAGCCATCTCTGTAGTTGCGTTGATGCCCTTTTCGGGTTCGAGGCCAGCATGTGATGCCTTGCCATGAACTGAGATTTGATACATCGATGTTCCCTTGCGACCAGTCTTTACCTTGCCGTCAAGTGATGCCTCAAGAACTAGAACCGCATCTGCACTGGAAGAGAGTTGCTTAATAAGTTCTTTAGATTTATGACTACCAATTTCCTCATCCGTTGTTGCAACAAGCGCAACATCGCCCTCAATGCCCTTCAGTGCGTAGAGCGCCTGCACAAAGCCGGCCTTCATATCGAAGACGCCAGGCCCGCGCACTACATCGCCTTCAACGCTCCAGAGCGGGGAGAAGGAACCGATGGGCCAGACAGTGTCGAGGTGCGCGAGCACTAGAACCTTGGGAGATTCGCTGCCCCACCAGAAGACAGGACGACCTTCAATCTCTTTGATCTGCGCCGGAGTTCCCAGGACGCGCGTTGCGATATCGCTGGCGAGTGCAACGACAGAACGGCAGGCATTGAGATCTTCGCTAGGAGATTCGCACTTCACCAATGCTTCGATTGCAGCCAACATAGGAGTAAGTCTGCCGTATTCATCGATGTTCTTGCTTGTCATAAGGTTGCAACCCCCGTAATACGCGGAATTCTGAAGGTGAGAACCTCGCCAGTGGCGTGATCTCGAGCCATCAATGAACCAGCTGAAATCTTGAGTGGATCAATAATGCGGTGCGAGACAAGACCATTGTT